>JARGFZ010000018.1 GCA_029210965.1 bacterium
TCTTACACGGAGAGGATACACCTTAAGTTCAAAGGAAAGTGGTCTTGACATTGGGGTCCACTGCACAACATCAGTCGCCCCAACCAGGTCTGGTGCGCTGACATTACTTATATCCCCATGAGGCGCGGATTTTTATACCTGGTGGCGATCATGGATTGGCACAGTCGCAAAGTCCTTAGCTGGAAGCTGTCCAATACCCTTGACGCTGACTTTTGCGTGGCGGCTCTTGAAGGGGCCCTGTTCAAGTATGGCGCCCCTGAAATCTTCAACACAGACCAGGGTTGCCAGTTTACGAGCTTCGAGTTTACACAGGTTTTAAAGGATGCCGGGATCAGGATCTCCATGGACGGCAAGGGCCGTTGGATGGATAACGTCATGATCGAACGGCTTTGGCGCTCAATGAAGTATGAATGTGTTTATCTGAACGCGTTTGAGACGGGAAGCGAAACCAGGGATGGGATCGGAAACTGGATCAACCTGTACAACGAGAAACGGCCCCACTCCAAACTGGACGACAGAACACCTCATGAGGCATACTTCGATCTGCCTCTGCCCGGCTACAACGGGAAAAAGGCGGCATAAACCATGAACCTTTCCACCTTAAAACTGCCGCCAACCTGTCCAACCAATGGGGTCCACCTCTCACCGGCGAGGAGGTGTATCTCCCCCGCAGCCTCAGTGAAAGGCGTATGCAGAAAAGTGTCCTTCTCTGGCACCTTCCGGAGAACCGCGCCGCCGTGTCCGAAGCGTTGCGGATCACCGGTAGGGAGAAGGAGGGGAGGAAGCTGCTGGATATAATTTGCTTTTTTCAAAACCGGGGGTATAATTTGTAATAAATGCAGTTTAGAAAGCCAAAAAGCCCCTGCCTTCCGTGTTGCGGAAGGTTTTTCGTAGGGGGTGGAAAATAACGATATTGGAGAAGAAAAGGGAGGTTGGGAATGGAAATCAGGAGGTATTGGGGGAACTTACTTTCAATTGTTCTGGTGACAGGATTGCTCGGTGCCTGCGCCGGACCAAAACTCATGGTTGAGCCTGTTTCAGTGCCCCAGGACCCGGCAGTGGCCATGGCGCAGCTGGAGGCTAAACTGGTGGAAGGTCGTCAGGACCAGTTGAATGTTCTTTCGCCAACGTGGTTCGCCAAGGCAGAAAATTCCCTCGGCGAGGCTCGCAAGATCAATGAATCCAAAGGTGAGATCGCCCGTATCGGCGATGCTGCGTCCCGAGGGTTAACGGAGATCAGACAGGCCGAGGAGATCGGGCGTATCGTCAGGACCGCGATCCCGGAAGCAGTGGAGGCAAGGAAAATGGCGAGGACTGCCGGAGCCACCAGTTTCGGCCAGGACTACGCCGATGTTGAAACGCGGTTTCTGGGTCTGACCAGGGACGTGGAGAATAATGACCTTAAAAGTGCGAAAAAGGACCAGAAGGGGGTTGTGGTAGCGTTCCATGTTCTGGAGATAAAGGCCATCAAGGAGACCATTCTCGGTGATACGCGCAAGATCCTGAAACAGGCGGAGGAAGAAGGCGCGCGGAAGCTGGCTCCGGAGCAGTACGCCGAAGCCCAGCAGGAATTTAACAGTGTGGAAGAGTTTATCGCCGCGAACCCTTACGAAACCGAGGATATGAAAAGGCGAGGTACCGTGGCCCTTTTCAAGGCGAACCGCCTCCTTGAGATCACCAGACAGACAGAGCGTCTGCGTGGTATGGAACCCCTTGAAACAGCCCTCTGGTTCGAAGGCTACCTGCGGCAGGCCTCAGAGGCCCTTGGCGCCCCGGATATGCGCGACAAGACCTTTGATCTGCAGGAAAGCAACATCGTTGGCTCCATCACTTCGCTGGTGGAGGACCGCGATTTCCTGGCACAGAAGGCCGACGCCCAGCAGGAGGCGATGGACATAATGCGGTCACGCTATCCGGAGGAGATAGAGGCGCTAAGGAAGACAAACGCCAGCGACCAGAGTGCCATGAAGCAGCGGTATGATAAGGAGATCGAGGGTCTTATGGGACGCATCGCCTCCCTTGAGGGACAGAGCCGTGAAGAGGCTGCCAGGCTGGTCGCCCTTCAGGGTGAGCAGCGCGCGGAAAGAGAGCGGATCGAGGCTGAGCGCATTGCCGAGCGAGAGCGCATTGAAGCCCAAAAGAGAGCGGCTGAGGAACGGCTGGCCGCGGAACGACGCTTCAACGAGCTGTACAACGAGGTCCAGGCCCTGTTCACAAAAGACGAAGCCGAGTGTTACAAACAGGGAAACCGCATGGTGATCCGTCTCAGGGGAATGACCTTCCCGGTGGGACAGGCCGTCATCATGCCAGAGAACTACCCTCTGCTCAGCAAGGTCCAAAGGGCAGTCCGTACTTTCACAGAGCCCCAGGTGACCATCGAGGGCCACACCGATTCCACGGGAACTTCGGAATTCAATGAGCATCTTTCCCAACAGCGCGCTGAATCGGTTCGCGAATATCTTCTGGCTAACAATGTTGTGGCACCGGAGCACGTGGTAGCGGCCGGTTTCGGGTCATCCCGTCCGCTGGCTCCAAACATAACAGCAGCCGGCAGGGCGGCCAACCGCCGTATTGACGTCGTGATCACACCCGGGGACATGCCCGTGATGTAGAACAGATATTGAACGGTGTATAAAGGTTACACAGAGGCTCCCGGACGGTCAGGTCCGGGAGCCTCTTTACAATCAAGTTCTTGTCCTGTTCCTGTGTTTGATAAACTTTCACTTTTTTCCACGGCCGATATCCTGCCGTGATGACTATAAACCCGCTCTCTTTGTTCCCAGCCAGGAGCGAGGGGAACCCGGTGACGCCCAGGCGGCGGGATGTCTCGAAATCCCTCCACGTCGCCCTTGCAGTCTCCTCTGTTTTGAATCCGACGGCGAACTGTTCCCGGTTTACTCCGCACCCTTGAGCGATATCGGCTAATAGCTCGGGGGCGGTGACATCCCGGTTCATGGCATAGAAGGCTTCCTGAACTCTTTTCAGGAATTCAAATCCATGTGTAAGGTGAACCGTGAACCGTGAAACGTGAACCGAAAACCGTTCATAAATTCCAATTCATGTTTCGTGGTCTACGGGTTTTGAATGAGCTTAACGGTTCACAGTTCACTGTTCACGAAATGTGGCAAATACGAAACCCCCTCGCATTTCTGCAAGGGGGCCCCGATCATTGCAGGTACAACGAGTCATTTACATTTTTAATTTAAACTTATCCGCGATGACGTTGTAGTAAGCGTTCTCGGACACCGATCCCCAGACGCCCACCTGCTCCTTGAATTTCTTGAAAGTATCGTGGACCTTGCGCGCCACAGGATCCTTGGACGCCTCTTCCTCCATGGTCTCCTTGGCCATCTTGCGAAGGCTGTTGAGGAGGGATTCCGGGAACCGCACCAGGTTAACGTTGTGCTTGGTGATGAGTTCCTGAAGCGCTGCACCGTTGGTGGCTTCGAACTCGCTCAGGCTCCACATGTTCGTCTCGGCCGCAATGGCATCCAGGGTGATCTGGAGGTCCTTTGGAAGAGCGTCGTAGGCTGTCTTGTTGAAGATGACCTCAAGGCAGGTTCCCGGCTCATGCCAGCCGGGATAGTAATAGTACTTGGCGGCCTTGTAGAACCCCATCCTCAGGTCGTGCATGGGCCCGACCCACTCGGTGGCGTCGATGACACCCCGCTCGAGGGATGTGAAGATCTCACCGCCGGGCAGCAGGACAACGGTGCCGCCGGCCTTGGCGATGACCTTTCCTCCCAGGCCCGGAATGCGCATCTTAAGGCCCTTATAGTCATCTATAGTATTCATTTCCTTGTTGAACCAGCCCCCCATCTGAACTCCGGTGTTCCCCTGGGGCCGCGGCACCAGGTTAAAGGGAGCATAGACCTCCTCCCACAGCTTAAGGCCGCCACCGCTGTAGAACCAGGCGTTGATCCCTTGGGCGTTGAGGCCGAAGGGTACCGTCGTAAACCACTGGGCCGCCGGTGTCTTTCCACCCCAATAGTAGGCCGCCCCGCTGCCGCACTCCACCGAACCTTCGGATACGGCATCGAAAACTCCCAGACCTGGCACCAATTCGCCGGCGGCAAAAACTTTTATCTTTATGCGACCGCCTGTGGCCTCCTCCACACGCTGGGCGAACCGTTCTGCCCCGGTCTGGAGGACTGGCAGGTTGGGAGGCCAGGTGGTCACCATCTTCCATTCGTAGGTTTTGGTGACTGCCTGTTTCGGTGCCTCCTTGGCCTTTGCGCATCCCGTTCCCACAACCGCAGCGACAGCCGCGACTTTTCCCGCTTTCTTCAAAAAATCTCGTCTTTCCATGGTTCACCGTGTCCTTTCCTGGGAAAGGTGTTTGAAAGAACCATCGACACCCCCAGATGGGCCGACGGTCTGGATATTTTAATTCTATAAAAAAGCGTTCTATAATTTCAAGACCCAAATTAAAAAGGCAATACCGTTTTATACAGATCGACCTGATCTTGCATTCAGAATGTCCACTCGGCCGCAGGCATGATCAATTTCCGTAAACCACTGTGGGTAGCCATGTCACCAGGGCGGGGAATGACAGGACGATGAGCAGCCCGATGAGCTGGAAGATCACAAAGGGAATGATGCCCCGGTAGATGTGGCCGGTCTCTATCTCGGGGGGAGTAACGGCCTTAAGATAGAACAGGGAGAACCCGAAGGGCGGTGTCATGAAGGAGGTCTGGAGGTTTACGGCCAACAGGATGCAGAACCAGGCCGGGTCGAATCCGAAATCGATGATGATGGGGGCGAGAACCGGCACGTGGATGAAGGTGATCTCGATAAAATCCAGAAAGAACCCGATGATGAAAATAAGCCCCATAACGATGGCCATAACAAACCATTTCCCGTGGTCCGCGGCGATGCCCCCAAGGAATCCGCGTACCAGGTCATCGCCGTTCAGACCGCGGAAAACAAGCCCGAAGGCGGCCGCGCCCACCAGGATAATGAAGACCATGCAGGTCAGGATCATCGTAGAGTGCATGACGTCGCGAAGCATCTGCATGTTGAATTTGCGGTTGAGCACAGTCAGGCCTGTAGCCCCAACGGCCCCCACCGCCGCTGCCTCCGTGGGGGAGGCGATGCCGGCGAAGATGGATCCCAGGACTGCTACCATAAGAAACAGCGTCGGGACCAGGGCGCGCATGATACGGCCAAGCAACACCTGTCGGGTCAGGGCATCCAACTCACTTTTAGAAATAGGAGGGGCCCACTCGGGCTTGAGATGGGCAACGATGAGGATGTACAGGATGTAGAGCCCCACGAGCACCAGTCCCGGAAGGACCGCTCCCATGAACAGGTCGCCCACAGGAACGCCCACGATATCGCCGATGAGGACAAGGACAATACTCGGCGGGATGATCTGCCCCAGGGTGCCCGAGGCCGATACGGTGCCGGTGACCAGCTCCTTCTGGTATCCGCGTTTGAGCATGGTGGGCACGGCCAGAAGCCCCATGGTGACCACTGTGGCGCCCACGATCCCTGTGGAGGCCCCCAGGAGCGCACCGACAACGACTACGGAGATGGCAAGGCCGCCCTTGAGCCTACCGAACACCAGGCCCATGGTGTCCAGGAGGTCCTCGGCCAGCCCCGAGCGTTCCAGCATGACCCCCATGAAAACGAAGAGTGGAACAGCCAACAGGGTGACGTTGGTCATGACGCCGAAGATGCGAAGGGGCAAGAGGTTAAAAAGGTTCCACCCGAAGCCTATGAGGCCGAAGAAAATGGCCGTTCCCATGAGGGTGAAGGTCACTGGGAAACCCGCCATGAGCAGGATCGTCAGTGCGAGGAACATCCAGCCGGCGAGATAATCCATCAGATGTTCTCTCCGGTGTCCAGGTCACGGCCCCTGATATGATAGTAACTCCGGATGCCCAGGGCGACCCCCTGCATCAGGACGAGGGTAAACCCTGCCGGGATGCACGACTTGAGGATAAAGCGGTAGGGGATTCCCCCGGGATCCGGTGAGCTCTCCATTATCATAAAAGAGGTGGAGACGAATTTCAGGGAAGTGAGGATGATCATGAGACAGCCCGGGATGAGGAAGAAGAAAACTCCGATGAGGTTGATCCATGCCCGGTGCCTGTAGCTGAACCGCTGGTAGAAGATGTCGACCCGGACGTGGCCGTCCTTGAGGAGGGTGGCCCCGGCCCCCATGAGGAAGACGAAGCCGAAGAGATGCCACTCCAGTTCCTGGGTGGCCACGAAACTGGTGTTGAAGACGTAGCGCATGATCACGTCCACGAAAACCACCACCACGACGACGGCAGTGGCCCATGAAACCACATGGCCGACCCAGTCGTTTACAGCATCGATTCTCTGGCAAAGTTTGCGGAAAAAGCCGGTCATTTCACACTCCGAAAAATGTCCGGAAAACGAGGGATACAACTATTTCATGAGATGCGAATCATACCCACAACAGCCCCGACAGGTTATATTACCAGGTCGTTCAATTCAACATTCAAAATTGTTAGAGTCGCAAAAAGTCCAATCCGGGACTTTTCGCTCCACGGAAAGGGAAAAGCGTCGTTTTCCCTTTCCTTACAAATCAATGACTTACGGAGTGAGTCATTGATTTGGGCGCCCCGCGCGCAGCGCATTGATGACTTTTTGCGAAGTCATCAAAGTTTGTGATTCAAAAAGGATCCAAGATCCAAGAATGCTTGTCATCGCGAGCCGTCATTCGGGCGAAGCGATCTCGGGTTCTGTAAAAGCGGCAAAAGCCTTAACGCAGAGGGCCACCCTTTGACTGGGCTCAGGGCAGGCAGATTGGATCGCTGGTAGGCTGCTCGTACCACAGAAGGCCGCAGAGGAAGGCTTAAATCCGGGTAATGGAACTGTTCCTGTAAATGCATTAAAATCAGCCTCACACAAAAACACCATTCGACAAGCTTATGGTAGGCAGTGCTCCGGAGAATTACCTTTTGGATCTTGGATCAACCTGTTCGCGTTTCACTTATTCTCAATCCTCAATCAGGAATACTCAATTTACACGATGATCTCCTCCAAATTCCTCTTCGGCACGTGGTGGACTCCCTGCTCATCGCGCCAGTACTTCATGTCCCCGTCCTGGCCCACCGGCACGAGGTGAACCTCCTCTACCGGTTTACCCAGGGGCAGGACGAGCAGGACATGCAGGTGCTCACCGATCCCCAGGCCGCTCCTCAGGCCGTCCATGTCGAGGTTGCCGATCATACAGCCGCCCAGTCCCTTCTCGACGGCACCGAGAAGGATCGTCTGGGATGCTATGCCGTGGTCGCAGCTGTCTGCTTTAAAGATCGTGGTGTCCCTCAGAACGATGATATAGGCCGAAGGCCTTTCCCCCTCAACTGGCCCGGGCCAGTCCTTCAGATACCCTGCCCACTTCAGGTGGGGGAAGATGAGTTCGTTCCGAACGGGCTCTGAGGAGATCATATATTTTAACGGCTGCAGGTTGGCTGAAGAGGGTGTTAGCCTGGCGAGGTCCACCAGTTCCATAAGGGTTGCCTCATCGATTCTGTGACTTTCATCGAACCGCCGGTAACTGCGGTTCCTTTCCACGAGTTGTTTGAACATTTTTTGCCTCCTTTATCTTTGATATGGTCGCAAAAAGTCCATTATTGGCTTTTTGCTTCACGGAAAGCGAAACGTGTCATTTTCGCTTTCCTTACAAATCAATGACTTATACTGCAGGTCATTGATTTGGGCGCCCCGACAGGGGCGCATTGATGACTTTTTGCGAAGTCATCATCTTTAGGCGGAAAACTGTTTCCGAGGTACCTGGCCCCCTTTTAGTCATAATAGTTTAAGCGAGATGGAGATGTTTATCGAGGGGGGAATTTTCCCACTGGGAAATTTTCCCACAGTGCTCTGATACCGCAGGTTATCCACATAAAGGAAGGAGGAAGGAGGAAGGACGAAAGAGGAATACCCCCGCAGCCCCATACCATGATTCTCCATCCGGTGAGCCTTTGATAAGCGTTCAGCATTGCGCATGGTTCACTACTCGGTGATATTTCGCCCACCGCCCTTCATTCTCTACACTCTGCACTCACAGTGCTGGAAGATGTCCTGGAATGTGGTATCTTCATATCATGCAAAAGAGAAAATCCAGCACTGTGGCCGGCTTTACCTTAATAGAGGTCATGACGGCCGTAACCATCCTGGCCATAATGGCCACAGTCGCCTTTACCATCGTGTTCGGGGCGGTGAAGAGATCACGGCATATCGACCGGCGTGGGGGACTTACCACGGAGGCTGCTGCAATCGTCAACATTGTCTCCGAAGATCTTCGAGGAGCCTTCGTCCGTGATGGCGTTGTTCCGTTCTTCCAGGGTATTGATAATTTTAAAGCAGAGGATCCTGCCGATTGCCTTTCCCTTCTCACTACCGCTGTCCTTCCGGTAAACCCGGAAATACCCGCTGGCGGCGTTGGGGAGGTGGAGTATTCGATCATCGAGGGCGAAAATGGAGCCCTTCTGCTCCTGAGAAGGGAGCAGATCCCTGCTCGTTCCCCCTATGACGAGGGCGGCGCGGCCATCGTTATCACAGATCGCATCAAGTCCCTGAACCTTGAATTTTCAGACGGTGAAGATTGGTTCGAAAGGTGGGATACCGAAAGCGTCGGGGGGCACGAAGATGGAAAGCTCCCCAGACAGGTGAGGATCGAGCTGGTTCTGGAGGATGGTGAACTGTCTGTGACCCACCGCGGTTCCGTTGCGCCGATAATGGCGGTGGGGAGATGAGAAAGTGTAGAGGGATAAATCAGTGTAGGGTGCAGGGTGCAGAGTGTATTATTTTTGTAAGATCCATTCGTGCGTGCGTGTGTGCGTTAAGCGTGCATGCGAAAGGTTTTACGCACGTACTCAGGTACGCTTTACTTAGTCGGAATTTATCTGTTTCCAGCAGATTTTTCTCTACACTTTGCACTCTACACGCTACATACGCTACACTTCTATTGACACAAAGAGCCTGACCTATTATTGTCATAAATTAATTTTCTGCCTGGCCCGATCTCAAAAACCGACCCCGCCCTGTGCGGGGTTTTCGAAATCTGCAGGTGATGACTTCGTAAAAAGTCATCAACGCGCCCCGATGGGGCGCCCGGAGCGATGACCGATAGTGATGACCGATAGTCATGTCATCGATCCGTGAGGAAACCCAAAACCACGCTTTTGGGTTTCCCTAGAGCAAAAGTCCACAAGGACTTTTGCGACCTTTTCAATGCCAGTCCAAGGAGGCGTTAAATGCAGTCGGATAATATTAATTTCGGTCTGACCTTCGACGATGTTCTTCTCCTCCCCGCTCGTTCTGACGTTTTGCCTTCCGAAGTAAACCTTGAGACGATCCTGACAAGGAATATCAGCCTGGGTATCCCGCTGATATCCGCTGCCATGGACACGGTAACGGAAGCGCACACAGCTATCTCAATGGCCCAGGAGGGCGGGTTGGGGATCCTCCACAAGAACATGACACCCGAGAGGCAGGCCAGCGAGGTGGACAAGGTCAAAAAGTCTGAGAGCGGCATGATCGTTGACCCTATTACTATGGACCCGGACCGCACAGTGAGCGCAGCTCTTGAGCTCATGACAAAATACCGGATATCGGGTGTGCCTATTACGGAAGGTGGGAAAAAGGAGGGGAAGCTTGTTGGTATTCTCACCAACAGGGACCTTCGCTTCGAAACAAATCTTCAAAGACCTATCCGTGAAGTTATGACCAGCAAGAACCTGGTTACGGTGCGTCCCGGTATATCTCTGGAGGAAGCCAAATCCAGGCTTCATGAGCACAGGATCGAAAAACTTCTCGTCGTGGATGAGAACTACAACCTGGCTGGCCTCATCACGATCAAGGATATTGAGAAAGCCCGCAAATACCCCAACGCATGCAAAGACCCCATGGGACGGCTGCGCGTTGGAGCTGCGGTTGGAATCGGAAACGACCTTCAGGCGCGGGCTCCTGCCCTTATTGAGGCCGGTGTCGATGTCCTTACCGTAGATACCGCCCACGGCCACAGCACCGGTGTCCTCGCAGGTGTGCGGGAGTTGAAAAGGAATTTCCCGGATATGGAGATTATCGCCGGGAACGTTGCCACTGCAGCGGCAGCTAAGGAACTCGTTGACGCTGGCGCCGATGCTGTCAAGGTTGGTGTGGGACCTGGCTCCATATGCACCACCCGGATAATCTCTGGAGTAGGTGTTCCACAATTTTCGGCTATTCTGGAATGCACCAGGGCAATAAAAGGCTCTGGTGTGCCTGTCATCGCTGACGGCGGTGTTAAATTTTCCGGGGATATCGTCAAGGCTATCGCCGCCGGAGCCCACTCGGTGATGATCGGAGGACTTTTTGCGGGTACGGACGAAAGTCCCGGTGACCTGGTCCTGTACCAGGGCCGCTCCTATAAGGTCTACAGGGGTATGGGATCCCTTGAGGCCATGAAAGAGGGCAGCAAGGACAGATACTTCCAGGAACATGTGGATGTTGAGGGCAAGCTGGTTCCGGAAGGGATCGAGGGACGCGTTCCGTACCGTGGACCGATATCCGCCACTGTGTTCCAGATGGTGGGGGGGCTGCGCTCGGGAATGGGGTACACCGGGTGCAAGGACCTTTCAGAGCTTCGGACATTAGCGAAATTCGTACAAATATCGGCTGCCGGACTCAAGGAGAGCCACGTCCACGATGTGATCATTACCAAGGAAGCGCCGAATTATCGACTTGACTAAAAGCGATCTCAGATCTCAGATCTCACATCTCAAAGGGTAAGCGCACCCGTTTCAGGGTCTAGATCTTTCTGAGATCTAAGATTTGAGATATGAGATCAAGCGAGGAACTCTGTGACGAGCGTTGACATTCACGACGAAAAGATCCTGATCCTGGACTTCGGGAGCCAGTACACTCAGCTCATCGCTCGCCGCGTTCGGGAACTCAAGGTTTACTGCGAGATCCACCCCTGCACGGAACCATTGGAAAAGATAAGGGAATTTTCACCGAGAGGCGTCATCCTTTCCGGAGGACCGGCGAGCGTAACTGATGAGGGCGCGCCCCTTGTGCCAAGGGAACTGTTCGATTTGGATGTTCCTTTTCTGGGTATTTGTTACGGCATGCAGCTGTTTACGCACCTGATGGGTGGTAAGGTCGGCAAGGCTGAGCGGCGGGAATACGGCCACGCCATGCTCCAGATCGACGACAACTCTGACCTGTTCAACGGTTTTGAAACCGGGGCGGAGAACCTGAACAAGGTCTGGATGAGCCACGGCGACAAGATCGAATCGGCTCCGCCCGGTTTTGTCCCTATTGCTCACACGGAGAACTCCCACGTCGCAGCCATGAGGGACGAGTCCGGCAAATTCTTTGCCGTCCAATTTCACCCAGAGGTGGTTCATACGCCTCGCGGCACCGAGATTTTTGAGAACTTTCTGTTTAAAATCTGTGACCTGAGGCCTCTGTGGACAGCAAAATCCTACATCGACATGGCTGTGGAGCAGATACAGGAGACCGTGGGTAAAGATGGGAAGGTTCTCTGCGGTCTTTCAGGCGGTGTAGACTCATCTGTTGTTGCTGTCCTTGTACACAAAGCCATTGGGGACAGGCTTACATGTGTATTCGTGGACAACGGGCTGTTGCGTAAAGGGGAGAGGGAAAGGGTTGAGGCCGTTTTCACTGACTACTACCATATCCCCCTGATTGTACTCGACGCTGGAAAGGGATTTGTGGATAAACTTGCAGGTGTTGAGGATCCGGAAAGAAAGCGAGTCATCATCGGCAACGAGTTCATCAGGCTTTTCGAGATCGAGGCCAAAAATATAGGAGATGTCAAGTTTCTCGCCCAGGGAACCCTTTACCCGGACGTCATCGAGAGCGTTTCCTTCAAGGGCCCCTCAGCTACCATAAAGACCCACCACAACGTGGGCGGGTTGCCTGAAAAGATGGATTTAATGCTCGTTGAACCTCTCAGGGAACTGTTCAAGGACGAGGTGCGGGAAGTGGGTAGGGAATTGGGGATGCCCGACCAGATGGTAAAGCGCCACCCGTTCCCCGGTCCGGGTCTCGGGATTCGCGTTCTCGGTGAGGTAACCCAGGAGAGACTCCACGTCCTGCGGGAAGCGGATGCCATTGTTCGGGAAGAGATCCGGGCGGCGGGGCTCTACGACCATATCTGGCAGCTTTTCGCCGTTCTGCTCCCCATTAAAACAGTGGGCGTTATGGGGGATGAAAGGACCTACGAAAACGTGGTTGCCGTAAGAGCCGTTCATAGCCTCGACGGGATGACCGCAGACTGGGTCCATCTGCCCTATGACCTGCTCAACCGCATCTCCAACCGCATTATCAATGAAGTGCGAGGTGTCAACCGGGTGGTGTACGACATCAGCTCCAAACCTCCTGCTACGATCGAATGGGAATAGAAGAAGCCGAGGGGAGAGGGGGCGAGTGGGTGAAGGGGAGAAAAATCGTTTCCATGTTTCTTAACCGATCACGGATCACGGATAACTAATCACTGTCTTTATGAAACACGCCAATTTCGTTCATCTCCATGTCCATACTTCCTACAGCCTCCTCGACGGGGCCTGCCGCGTTTCCGATTTGACCCGTTACGCCGCCGATCTCAAGTTTCCGGCCCTTGCTATTACCGACCATGGGGCAATGTTCGGTGCCATCGATTTCTACAAAAGCGCTCGCGCAGCCGGAATAAAGCCGATTATCGGCCAGGAGTTCTATATTGCTCCCGAAAGCCGGTTTGATCGGAAACTTGATGAGTACGGGGAATCGGCCTATCACATCGTCCTTCTTGCGCGAAACCTTGAAGGTTATTCCAACCTGGTAAAGCTGTCCTCTATCTCTTATCTCGAGGGTTTCTACCGGAAGCCGCGTATCGACAAGGAGGTTCTTTCCCGTTACTCCGATGGCCTGGTAGCCCTGTCCGCCTGCCTGAAGGGAGAAGTTGCCTATCTGATCAGACAGGGTAATTACGAAAGTGCCAGGGAAACCGTGTCCTGGTACAAAGACCTGTTCGGCGAGAATTACTTCCTGGAAGTTCAGCATAACGGTCTTGCAGATCAGGACAAGGCCAACGAAGGGATGCTCAGGCTGGCTAAAGAAACCGGTGTCGGACTGGTAGCGACCAACGATATTCACTACCTGCGTAGAGAGGACACAAGGATGCATGATGTCCTCCTTTGCATCCAGACTGGGAAAACGGTTCAAGACGAGAACCGGATGAGAATGGACACCGACGAGCTCTACGTCAAGTCGGCCGAAGAGATGGAGATGTATTTCAAGGACTACCCCGACGCCCTGTCCAATACCCTTGCCATCGCTGAGAGATGCAACCTTGAGATCGCTATCGGTGAAACACACCTTCCCCGTTTTCCCATACCTGAAGGGATGACGGAGGAGTCTTTCCTTTACACCAAGGTTCGTGCCGGATTCGACAAGCGAATGGAGATCATTCTGGATGGGACTCCGGAGGATCAAAGGGAGGAGGTGCTGGAGAAGTACCAGGCCAGGCTGGGCACCGAATTGGAGGTGATCACCAATATGGGGTTCCCGGGCTACTTCCTTATTGTATGGGACTTCATACAATATGCGAGGGAGCAGGGCATCCCCGTTGGCCCGGGGAGAGGTTCAGCAGCTGGTTCCCTCGTGGCCTATTCCCTGAGAATCACCGATATCGACCCTATCAGGTATGGACTTCTCTTTGAACGTTTCCTCAACCCTGAGAGAATCAGTCTTCCGGATATCGATGTGGATTTCTGCATGGTGAGACGGGACGAGGTCATCCGTTATGTGACGAATAAGTATGGTGAAGACAAAGTCGCCCAGATAATTACTTTCGGAACCATGGCCGCCAGGGGCGCCATCCGGGATGTTGGCAGGGCTCTTGATATGAATTATGCCGAGGTGGACAGGATCGCCAAGTTGGTCCCGGAAATTCTGGGTATCAAGTTGAATAAAGCCATCGAGCAGGAACCTCAGCTCAAAGATGCCATGAAAAACGACAAGAAGGTGGCCGATCTCCTTGAGTTGGCCCAGAAAATGGAGGGTCTCCATCGCCACGCATCTACCCATGCTGCGGGAGTGGTGATCAGTGACCTGCCCCTTTCCAGCCACGTTCCCCTTTACAGGAATATCAAGGACGACAGCGTTCTGACCCAATACGCCATGAAGGAACTGGAAAACATCGGGCTTGTGAAGTTTGATTTCCTGGGGCTCCGGACGCTGACCCTTTTGAGTAATGCCATAAAGCTTGTCAACAGGAAGAGGTCGGATCAGGGACAGGAACCTTTCGAGATGGAAAGGCTGGACCTTTCGGACCAGAAGACCTACGAACTTTTATCCACCGGGGATACGGATGGAGTTTTCCAACTGGAAAGTTCCGGGATGAAGGATCTTCTGGTCAAGATGAAACCGGGGTGCTTTGAGGATCTCATCGCCCTTGTGGCCCTCTACCGTCCGGGGCCCCTCGGGTCAGGGATGGTGACCGATTTTATCAACCGGAAGCAGGGTCGGCAGCAGATCACCTACGACACCAAGGAGTTGGAAAAGATCCTGTCGGAGACCTACGGTGTTATCGTCTATCAGGAGCAGGTTATGCAGGTGGCCAGCGAACTGGCCGGCTATAGCATGGGTGAGGCGGACAACCTTCGTCGTGCCATGGGCAAGAAGATGCCCGAGGAGATGGAAAAGGAAAGGGTTCGTTTCCTGGAGGGGTGCCAAAGAAACAGTATCCCGGACAAGAAGGCGGCAGGTATTTTTGAAAACCTCGCATTTTTTGCGGGATACGGGTTCAACAAGTCCCACAGTGCTGCCTACGCTCTCATCGCTTACCAGACAGCCTATCTGAAGGCACACTACCCAATGGAGTTCATGGCCGCCCTTCTCACCAGTGAGATGGATAATTCGGACAAGGTTACCCAGCACATCGGCGTTTGCAAGGAGATGGGTGTCAATTTACAGCCCCCCGACATAACGCACTCGGAGATCCCGTTCACCGTTGAAGAGGGCGGGATCCGTTTCGGGCTCGGTGCAGTGAAGAACGTGGGGGTTTCGGCCCTGGAAGAGATCCTGAGTAAGCGTAGTGATGGCGGGACCTTCAAGTCTGTAAACGAATTTTGCAGCAGGGTGGATCTGAGAAAAGTCAATCGAAGGGTCATAGAGAGTTTGATCAAATCGGGGGCCTTTGATTGCTGCGGGGATCACAGAGCCCAGCTGCTGGCTTCCCTGGACCAGGCCATGGAACGAGGACAAAAGGCTCAAAGGGATCGAGACAGCGGGCAGATAACCATGTTCGAGGGAGCCCTTGCATCCGAGAGTGAGGATTCCATATCCCAGGTTGAACCGTGGTCGGAGCACCAGCGGCTGGCTTTTGAGAAAGAGTGCCTGGGCTTTTATATTACCGGACATCCCCTTGAAAAGTATCGCAAAGAGCTTGAGAGGTACATTACCGCGGATCTGGGGCGCCTTGTGGAGATGTCTGAAGGACAAGAGGTCAAGGTCGCGGGAATGAAACAGAGCATGCGGGAAATAAGTACAAGGAGAGGGGACCGCATGGCTTTCCTGACTCTGGAGGACCTGCACGGCAGCGCCGAGGTGATCGTTTTTTCTGATGCCTTTACCAAGGCAGGCCATATCCTGTCTTCCGAAGGTCCCTTCGTTGTTCAGGGGGTTATCGATTCTAACGGAGACAAACCAAAGATCAAGGCCTCTGATGTGGAGCTGTTGGAAGAATACCGGCAGAGGGTTACAAGTGAGATCCTTATCAACCTGTCCACCATCGGGCTTTCCGGGGACGATCTCGCTAGACTGAAGGATGTTCTTTTGCAGCACAAGGGTGATTGTGCTGTCAGGTTAAAGCTTACGATCCCCACCAAGGCCGAATCTGTTATAGCCCTTTCAGACATATTCAAAGTGGGGTCTTCCGATGAGATGGTCAACGATGTGGAGAGGATATTCGGCACCGGGACGGTGACCTTTGTTTGACAGACAGGATATTTGCAGGAATACTTAAAAGCGATGGAATGAAGGATGTAAAATGTAGAACAGGGAAAAAGGAACAGCATCCGAAACCCGAAAACTAACCGCAAAACGGAATATATTATGGTAAACAACCTGCTGGAATTTGAAAAGCCTCTGGCCGAACTGGAACGGCGTATCGGCGAACTGAAGCACATGGATCTGGACCAGCCCGGAGTGGACCTGTCTGACGATATCTCCAGGCTCGAAAAAAAGCTCAACAAAATGCGCCGTGATGTTTATTCAGACCTTAGCCGGTGGCAGAAAACCCAGATTGCCAGGCACCCCCAAAGGCCTTACACCCTGGATTACATAGAGTCCATCATGGAGGATTTTGTGGAACTCCACGGGGACAGGACTTTCGCTGACGACAAAGCCATTGTGGGGGGAGTGGCGTGGTTCAACGGGAGACCGGTCATGGTGATCGGGCATCAGAAGGGACGCAACACCAAGGAGAAGGTGGAGCGGAACTTCGGTATGCCCAATCCAGAGGGGTATCGCAAGGCTCTCAGGCTGATGAAGCTGGCTGAAAGGTTCAACATCCCTGTCATTACCCTGGTCGACACACCCGGTGCCTTCCCGGGGATCGGAGCCGAGGAGAGGGGACAGGCGGAGGCCATCGCGAGGAACCTTATAGAGATGGCTGACCTCACAGTTCCCATAATAACTGTCGTGACAGGGGAAGGGGGCAGTGGCGGAGCTTTGGCCCTTGCAGTCTCCAACTGGGTCATGATGCTGGAAAACAGTATCTATTCGGTGATCTCACCCGAGGGTTGTGCGGCTATTTTGTGGAAGAACCAGGATTACGCCCAGGACGCTGCGGAAGCGATGAAACTGACGGCCCAGGACAGCCTCAAGAACGGGATCATCGAAGAGATCATCCCCGAACCACTTGGCGGTGCCCATCTTGAACCGGCGACTGCGGCCAAATCTATGGGTGCCTCCATTCAGGTACAACTTGACAGGTTGTCTGCCATGGGGCCCGAAGAACTTGTCACCGACAGGTGGGCTAAATTCAGGAAAATAGGTGTCTTCAAGGATGAACCAGGTGGCTGACCAGCTCAGGATAGCTTATCTGGGACCAGAGGCTACCTTCACCCATCAAGCTGCCCGCCAGACCTTCGGGCGCGGCGCCAGATACCTTGCTGCCGAGACCATAGGGGACGTTTTTAGCATGGTTGGGCAAGGGTACGCGGACATGGGGGTAGCGCCAGTTGAAAACTCCAATGAGGGTGTCGTTACCTCGACCCTTGACCTGCTGGTGGACTCCGATCAGCAGATTGCCGGGGAGATCATCCTTCCCATCAGGCTCATGCTCATGTCCAGGGAGCAAAGTCTCAATACCGTGCGGACGGTTTACTCCCATCCCCATGTTTGGGGGCAATGCCGGCAATGGCTGGGAAGGAACCTGAGCGAAGCTAAACTGAAGGACGCCAGGAGCACCGCGGAAGCGGTGACCCTGAGTGCTGAGGTTGCCGGAACGGCCGCGGTAGGCGGGGAGCTGGCCGCGGAGCTTTATGAAGTCCCGATCCTGGTTGAAAATATCGGTGACTGGACGGAGAACCTTACCCGGTTTCTTATCTTTTCCAACCGAAAATCCGACCTTACCGGAGATGACAAGACTTCCATCGTTCTGTCCATCAAGGACCGTGTCGGGGCTCTTTATGAGATCCTTAAACCTTTTGGCGACAACGATATTTCTCTCACCAAGATCGAATCGCGCCCGTCGAAGAGAAAAGCCTGGGATTACCTCTTTTTTGTCGATCTGGAAGGCCATAGGGGCGAACCGAAAGTGAAGGAGACCCTGGAGAGGGTAAGGGAGTTTTGTGAGGATATGAAAATATTGGGCAGTTATCCTAAAGGCACCGTGATTGGGGGGGACACACAATAACAGGCCATCTGTCACGCCGATGGCGTGATTGTCGGGGTTCGGCAATCCTCGACGTATGTTACTCGTGAAGTGAACAGTGAACTGTGAACGGTGAAAAGTATGATGTTTCCATTCACTCTTCACGGTTCACCTTTCACTGCTCTTTTTGAGATCTGAGATCTGAGATCTGAGATTAATTCATACACGGAGTCAACAATATGACCATAACCTACCGACCCGCATATAGTTCAGTGGAGGATCTTGTTCCCTATAGCGCCGGAAAACCCATCGAGGAAGTTGCACGGGAGATGGGGCTTACCAGGATCGTGAAGCTGGCCTCAAACGAGAATCCCATGGGTATGTCACCCCTGGCTGTCGAAGCGATGAATCGGGCTGCTGCCGGTGTAAACAGGTACCCTGATGGCGCTGGCTGGGATCTGAAGGGAAAACTTTCTGAAATGCTGGAAGTACCTCGGGAGAATATCGTACTGGGGAACGGATCCAACGAGATCCTGGAACTCCTTGCGCAACTGCTTCTCACAGAAGGGGACGAGACACTTTATGCCTGGCCTGCTTTCGTAGTCTATAGGTTGGCTACTTTGGCTCACGGGGGAAAAGGGATCGAGGTGCCCCTGGACAGGAACCTCAAACACGATCTGGACGCCATGGCAGACGCTCTGACAGATCGGACCAGGATCGTTTATATAGCCAACCCCAACAACCCTACCGGGACCTATGTCGGGCGGGATGAGTTGGAACGGTTAATGGACAGGGTTCCGGAAAATGTCCCGTTGGTGCTCGATGAAGCTTATTTTGAGTTTGCCAGTCATATCGAAGATTTTCCAGACGGGATGGAGTACTTCAGACAGGGCAGGCCCATTGTAGTGGTAAGGACCTTTTCCAAGGCCCACGGACTGGCAGGTCTTCGTGTGGGCTACGCTGTAATGCCTGAACCCCTGGCGGACCTTCTGAACCGTGTTCGCCAGCCGTTTAATGTCAACAGTATGGCTCAGGCTGCGGCTATAGCCGCTCTTGATGATAATGATTTTGTTCAAAGAGGACTCGACCACAACCGGAAGGAATTGAGACGTATCCAGGACGCTGTGGAAAGTATTGGTCTTACGGTTACCCCGTCATTTACCAACTTTATCCTCATTGATCTGGGGGGACGGTCCGGTCAGGATGTTTATGAGGGGCTGATGAAGAAGGGCGTTATCGTAAGATCCATGGCGCCCTACGGGTTGCCGGGCACCATCCGGGTCACTGCCGGGCTTACCGAAGAGAACGATATGTTTCTGGAGGCGCTCCAAGAAGTAATAGGAGAAATGCGTGATTCGAAACTGGTAATTCGTAATTCGCAAACAGCAGATTTACCAATCACGAGTCACGATTCACAAATCGCGGTAATTAAGAGGTAACAGCCATGATCATCGTACTGAAATCCGGTTCGACCCAATCAGACATTGATTACATCAAGGGAAAACTTCACGGCAAGGGTCTTAAGGTCCACGTCTCCCAGGGGGAGGAGAGGACTATCATAGGCGCTATCGGCGACGAACGTATTCTCAGGGAAGCTGCCCTGGCGGCCTACCCGGCAGTGGAAGCGGTTCTTCCCATTTTAAAGCCGTTTAAACTGGCAAGCCGCGATTTCCACAAGGAGGATACCCGCGTCACAGTGGGTGATGCGATTATCGGCAGCGACGACGTAATCGTCATTGCCGGTCCGTGCAGTGTGGAAACAAGGGAGGGTCTCCTTGAAGTGGCCAGGTCCGTGAAGAAATCCGGTGCCAAGCTGCTCCGGGGAGGAGCGTTCAAGCCCAGGTCCTCCCCTTACGCGTTCCAGGGGTTGGGTGAGGAAGGGCTCAAGTACCTTGCCGAGGCCCGGGATGAGACAGGCCTTAAGATCGTCACCGAGCTAATGGATCCCCGAGACGCGGAACTGGTGGATAAATACGCTGACATGATACAGATCGGTGCGCGAAATATGTCCAATTTCAACCTTCTCAAAGAGGTTGGTAAAATGAAAAAACCAGTCCTTCTCAAGAGGGGTTTGTCCTCTACGGTCAAGGAGTGGCTCATGTCTGCCGAATATATCCTTAACGAGGGAAATATGGAGGTCATCCTTTGTGAACGGGGTGTCAGGACCTTTGAGACCGAAACCCGAAACACCCTTGACCTTTCGTGCGTACCGCTGGTCCAGAGCATGAGCCATTTGCCGATTATTGTTGATCCCAGCCACGCTGTCGGGCGTGCCGACCTCGTGACCCCCATGTCCATGGCCGCTGTGGCCGCCGGTACTGACGGACTCCTTATAGAGGTCCACGAGAACCCCGAAGAAGCCAGGTGTGACGGGCCGCAGTCTCTCCGATTAGACGATTTCGCTTCTCTCATGAAGAGCCTCCGATCTCTGGCAAAGGCCCTCGGCAGGGAATTGTGAACCGTTCAACCTCCCCACCCCCCCCTTTCAAACGGGTGTATCTGCTGGGGACCGGTCTCATCGGCGGCTCCCTGGCACTGGACCTGAAGGCCAGTGGACTGGTTGAAACTGTTGTCGGATCCGATTCCTTTCCGGAGAGGTCCGAGTCAGCCTTGTCCATCGGCATTCTGGATGAAATTCTGCCCATGGTGCCGGAAGTCGTAAGTTGCTGCGACCTGGTTATCCTGGCAGTACCCGTAATCAACATCAGAGAGATTCTCAGCGTTGGATTTGAAAGGGACACCCTTGTCACCGATGCGGGAAGTGTGAAGAGTGATGCTATCCGTGGGTATCGCGAGGCAGTTGCCGCTGGCAAGGGCTATCGCTACGTCCCCGGGCACCCCATAGCGGGAGATGAAAAATCAGGACCTGAAGCCGCCAGGAAGGGACTTTTCATCGGGGCAAGGGTCATCCTTACCCCTGTAGATGCTTCCCAGGAGGATGTGTCCGATATCAGCGCCATGTGGGAAGGTGTTGGCGCAAAGATCAAGATCATGGATCCGGATGAGCACGATGAAGTGTTCGCCTGGGTCAGCCACATGCCTCACATGGCGGCCTATGCCATAATTGACAGTGTGTTGGCGCAAGATCCGGACATGGTGGACCTTTCCGGTGGAGGGCTGAGGGATTATACACGTATCGCTGCGAGCAACCCCCGCATGTGGGCGGACATCGCTGTGGCCAACCGGGAGAAGCTCCTCATCGCCACCAGGGGCCTGGGTGATTCGCTGAACAAGATCATTTCCGCACTTGAGGAGGGTGACCACGATCGTCTTGAGAGCGTTTTTCAAAGGATCGCGTCTGTCAGGAGGTCACTGGATTGAGCTGGGTGATCAAACCAGGAGGATCTCTCCATGGTGATATTATTGTTCCGGGGGACAAGTCCGTTACCCAAAGGGCTTATATCTTTGCCGCCATGGCCAAAGGGACTTCCCAAATAATCGCGCCCCTTCGCGCAGAGGACACGGACAGCACCCTCAACGCCGTGAGAGCCCTGGGTCCAATTATAGACGACAGGGTTCAGGAGGTGTCCGTAACAGGGGGCGGAACACAATCCTTCACTGAGCCTGGTGATGTAATAAACCTTGGAAACAGCGGTACGGGTGCCCGTCTCATGGCAGGCCTTCTCGCGGCTTGTCCCTTTCTTTCTGTACTTACGGGTGACGAATCCCTGCGCCGGCGTCCCATGGCCCGGGTGACAGAACCACTTCGGCTCATGGGGGCTGTTATCGATGGACGTGCCGACGGTACCCTTCTTCCTCTTGCTATCAGGGGTGGGTTTCTGAAGGGTGTTAACTACACTAGCCCGGTCGCCAGCGCTCAAGTCAAATCAAGCGTGCTTATCGCTGCCCTGGGGGCCCATGGAAAAACCATATTTACGGAGCCGGCTTTGAGCAGGGACCACACGGAAAGAATGCTCACAGCCATGGGCGTTCATATTTCCACTCAAGGAGGGTCTCTCGTTGTGGAGGGAGGGCAGGTTCCCACAGCTGCCACCATAAAGGTCCCCGGTGATATATCTTCTGCCGCCTATTTCTTTGTCGCCGCCACCGTTATGGATGGGTCTGACATCGTTGTGCACAACGTGGGTATTAACCCGACGCGAACCGGGATACTGCAGCTGCTCGAAGCCATGGGTGCCCGGATCTCAGTCGTGCCTTATGATGGTGATGGAGAACCAATGGCTGACATACGGGTGCAGGGAAACGGTACCCTCAAGGGGGTGAGCATCCCTGAGGAATGGATCCCGGCGATCATTGACGAGCTTCCCCTGGCGGCTGTCCTGGCGGCCGCGGCCGACGGCGTGACAGAACTGCGTGGGGCCAGTGAACTGCGTGTTAAGGAATCGGACAGGATCACGACCACTGTTCAGATGCTCCAACGGGCCGGTGTTAAGGTTGAGGAGCTCAGTGACGGTTTCAGGATCCACGGTCCGGCCGCCGTAACCGGTTATGCTCACGAGAGCCACGGTGACCACCGTATTGCCATGAGTTCCACCATCTTGTCTCTTCTGGCAAAGGACGAGAGTGAGATCCTGGAAACAGGGTGTGTGGCAACCTCCTTCCCCGGTTTTGTTAAACTCATGAACGATCTTCTGCCCGGTTCGGTGAGTGTTACCTGAGTGTTATGAAACAGATCGTGGCAATAGATGGTCCATCGGGTTCCGGCAAGAGCACAGTGGCCGCCATGCTGGCAACGAAGCTTGGTTACATGCATCTGGACACAGGTGCTATGTACAGGGCGGTGGCTCTGGCAGCTGCTCTTGGCAACATCCCCTACGACGATGCGAAGGGTCTGGATGAGCTGTGTGAGCAGATCCGGATCGAGATGCGTCGGAACGAAGGCGTCGTGTCGGTATACCTTAACGGGCAGGATGTCACGGAAAAGATCAGATCACCCGAGATGAGTCTCGGGTCATCCGCCGTCTCGGCGGTTTCGGAGGTCCGGTCTCATATGGTGAGGCTGCAGCGTGAAATTGGGAGTTCGGGTGGAATTGTGGCTGAGGGTCGGGATATGGGCAGTGTGGTCTTCCCTGACACTCCGGCAAAATTCTACCTGGACGCTTCACCTGAGGAGCGCGCAAGACGAAGATGGCTGCAGCTTAAAGAGATGGGAATTGACGAGGCACCGGAAAAGGTCCGAAGAGAGATGGATGAAAGGGATCAAAATGACACATCAAGGGAGCATTCGCCTCTTAAGAAAGCTGATGACGCCATCATTGTAGACACCACAGGAATGTCTGTCGACCAGGTTATCGAAAAACTTGCAGACAAGGTGAAGGAGCTGGAGGAATCCGGTGCATGAGGTGAAGCTGGCTGTATCAGCGGGGTTCTGCTTCGGTGTTGAAAGGGCCGTCAAAATGGCAGTCCTGGCCCTCGATGAGTTAGGGGGGCCGGTATACACCCTGGGCCCTATTATCCATAACCCTCAAGAGGTACTTCGGCTTCAGAACATAGGGATAAAGATGGCTCATACCCTTGATGAAATACCGGGAGGTACGGTGGTAATCCGTTCCCACGGCGCTCCAAAGGGAGTGATCGAGGAGGCCGAAAAGAGAGGTCTCAAGGTCGTTGACGCCACCTGTCCCCTTGTGCAGCGGCTTACGGAAAGAGTCAGGGAACTGGCAGAGGATGGGTACCAGGTTGTTGTCGTGGGGGAATCTGATCACCCGGAGGTCATGGCGGTTCTCAGTTATGCCCCTGACTCATGTTTCGTTGTCAGTGGCCCGGAAAGTGTGGAATCTGCAAATTTAAATAAAAAAGTGGGTCTTGTAGCCCAGACGACACAGTCCCTGGAAAACCTGCGAGATGTGGCCTCCCTATGTATATGTTATTGCCAGGAGGTGAGGACCTACAACACGATCTGTCATGCGACACACAAGCGGGGCGCTGAGGCGCTGGAACTTGCCAGACAGGTTCAGGTCATGATCGTGGTTGGCGGGAAGAACAGCGCCAACACGACACGACTGGCGAAGGCTGTCATCCAGGGAGGCACTAAGACATACCATATCGAGAGTGCGGATGAGTTAAACAGTATTGAGGTTCCCTTGGGAGTGCCCATAGGAGTCACAGCCGGTGCCTCAACACCCGGTTGGGTCATAGAGGAAGTTATGGTGGCGTTAAAGGACATGGACTAAATACTATCTCAAATCTCATATCTCAAATCTCATATTTCATATCTCAAAAAGTCCTAAAATCTCTTTGACTCCAGTTACATAGGATGCTCCTTTCCACAGGTTGTTTATCGATCATCCCCAATATAACAGACCGAAGGCGGAATCCTGGAAGCGAATTTCAATTTCCAATCCTCAATTCATAATTTACCATTTCCCCCTAATTATGAAACAAATGTTGGAAACCCACTATTTTCAAGGCTTGCGAGCCGGGTATTGAATTGACATGGGGTATCAAATATAGGATAATCCGCAACCGTTCAGCATGAATAAAATTCGAGGAGGTCACACAGCGTATGACGATGGAAGAGATTGAAGAAACGGAAGAGAATAGTCTCAATAGCGATGGGACGCCTGTGGTGGTAGACGATGACACCATGACAGACAGCGGAGATGCCGGTGAGGAATTCGGTGAGGAACTGGATGACGATGACGATGACAGTGAGGATTTCGCCAAGATGTACGAAGCGAGTATCCGAGATCTGAGAGAGAGGGAGGTTGTCACCGGTACGGTAGTCGGAATCTCAAAGGATGGTGTTCTGGTGGACGTGGGCTACAAGTCCGAAGGCATTATTCCGAGGGTGCAGTTCCAGGATGAAAATGGAGAACTCACCATAGAAGAAGGCGATACCGTTGAGGTGTTCCTTGAGAAAAAGGAAGACTCAGAAGGTCTGATCTATCTGTCCAAAGAGAAGGCAGACAAGATGAAGGTCTGGAACGACATCGGCCAGTCCTACGAGGACAATGAGCCTATTCGGGGTAAGATCATCAGTCGGATAAAGGGTGGTCTCACAGTGGATATCGGCGTGAGGGCCTTCCTGCCCGGTTCTCAGGTTGACATCAGGCCGATCAGAAACCTTGATCGTCTCGTTGGTGAAGATTTCTTTTTCAAAATAATTAAATTTAACCCCAGACGAGGGAATGTTGTACTTTCCCGGCGTGTTCTGCTTGAGGAGGAGAGGGAAACCAAGAAGGAAGATACCCTCAAGGTACTCGAGGAAGGTTCGGTGATGGAAGGGATCGTTAAAAATATCACCGATTACGGCGCCTTTATTGATCTGGGTGGAATAGATGGTCTTTTGCATATCACAGATCTTTCCTGGGGAAGACTGCAGCATCCTTCGGAAATGTTGACAGTTGGTGACAGTATCCAGGTCAAGGTCCTGAAGTTTGACAAGGAGAAGGAACGTGTCTCCCTTGGAATGAAGCAGTTGTCCGAAGACCCATGGGAAGGTGTACCTGACAGGTACCCCCTCAACGGGAGGGTTAACGGCAAGGTTATGAGCGTCACCGATTACGGCGCCTTCATAAAGCTTGAGGATGGTGTGGAAGGACTTGTTCACATCAGCGAAATGACCTGGAACCGCAAGATCAAGCACCCTTCCAAAATTGTTGAAGTTGGGGATTCGGTGGAAGCAGAAGTTCTTAGCATCGACAGGGAAAACAGACGTATCTCCCTGGGTATGAAGCAGATCGAACCCAACCCCTGGGATATCGTTGCTGAGAACTATCCCATCGGCAGCGTTATCGAAGGAAAGGTCAGGACCCTCACCGACTTCGGCGCATTTATCGGGTTGGAGGAAGGCATTGACGGTCTTATCCATGTTAGCGATATGTCATGGACCCAGAAGATTAACCATCCCTCCGAGGTCATAAAAAAGGGTGATTCTGTCAAGGCAGTCGTCCTGAGTGTTGACAAGGGCAGGGAGCGCCTGTCACTGGGTTTGAAACAGCTGACCACAAACCCATGGGAAGAGCTTGCCGCCAAACATCCGGTCGGAACAATAGTTACCGGGAAGGTTGTCAACCATGCTGATTTCGGCACTTTTGTTGAACTGATGGAAGGTGTTGAGGGGCTCATACACGTTTCCGAAATTGATGTACGTGACGGTCAAAGCTCTGAGGATGCATACCCCTCCGGTACTGAGGTGACTGTCAAGATCCTGAACATCGATTCCGAGGAACGGAAAGTCAGTCTCAGCATGAAAGCTGCCAAGGAAGGCGGCTCTTCTCCTGCTCCTTACAAGAGCTATCTGAACAATGACAGCGGTGGCGGGACCCTGGGAGACATTCTGGGAGCATCCCTGGCAGCGGCCAAGAGCAGCGGGGAATCCCAGGAGCAGGAAACTGAGCCAGCGGTAGAGATCGAAGCTGTCCCTGAAGAAGTTGATGAATCTCCGGAGGAGGAGGTTGAGGCTTCCCTGGCGGAAGTCGAAGAAGATCTTCAGCCTGAAACGGAAGAGGATGTTGAAGCTTCCGCCCCTGAGACTGAGGAAGAAGAAACCTCTGAGGAAACCGAACCAGAGGAAGAGAAAGCCGACTAACCCGCATTTCTCACAAGGGTTCGTCGCGAGGCGGTGTAGACGGGTGTGGATACAAGGCGCGCGATCGAGGGCCCCGGAGGCGTAGTTGACACTACGTCGAGGAGTCCGACCGAGCGCAACGCAGTAGACATGCCCGTATCCGCCGCCGCAGTAGAAGGCTGGTGAGAAGTGCGGGCTATTACCGGCAACGGTAATTTTTGTTTGATTATAGCCGTGTGTATTCTCGATGAGATGCCACGGCCTTTTTTGTGATAGATTAAAGAGAAAATAGAAAGTGGATAGGGGATAAGGGATAAGGGACAAGGGCGGAAAGCCAGCCCGGAAGCTCGAAACTCAAAAGCGCAAACCTCAAACCTCAAACTTTGGTTAAGCTTATGAAACGTGGATATAAAATATTTATAATCATCACTTTGGTTCTGCTCGTGGTGGCTTTTGCCGTCGGACGATCAGACAGATATGGCCCCGGAGGTTTTGGCGGGGATACCATTGCCCTGCTGCGTGTTGAGGGTCCTATAGTCGATGTTAGATGGCATATGGACCAGGTCCGTGATCTTATGGAAGATGACAGGATCAAAGGTGTTGTGCTTCGAATAGACAGCCCTGGAGGTGCAGTCGCCCCCACCCAGGAACTTTACATGGAACTGCTTAAGTTACGAAAGATCAAACCGATCGTGACTTCAATGGGAACTGTGGCAGCTTCAGGTGGATATTATGTCAGCTGCGCCACTGACTGGATCGTTTCCAACCCTGGTACCATCACCGGAAGCATCGGTGTCATTATGGAGTTCAGCAATCTGGAGGGCTTGTTCGGGAAACTGGGCATCAGCAGCCGAACCATCAAAAGTGGAAAGTTCAAGGATACTGGCAATCCAATGCGTCAAATGACTGAAGAAGAGGAAAAACTGCTTCAGGCTATGATAATGGATACATACGAACAGTTCGTCGAAGCGGTGCTCGAGGGGCGGCCAGTGGAAGAGGACCTGGTGCGTCCTTACCTTGATGGCAGGGTCTTTACTGGCCGGCAAGCGCATGAACTGGGTCTCGTGGACCAATTGGGTAACATAAATGACGCCATTGAAAAGGTATCTGAAATGGCAGGGTTGAAGGAAGTACCTGATGAAATTTACGAACCAGAACGGGAACGCCCTGGGATTTTTTCGATCTTGTTCGGTGAATCGGCCGCCAGAGCCCTGGCCAGCCTGTCTGATTCTGTAAATGATCAAAGCAGCGACAGGTGGCTGCAGCTGTGGAGAGCGTTTTAAGAGCAGAATGCAGAATGTAGAATCCAGAACGTAGAAGAAAGACACTTTGGCTTCGCCAATATACACAGGTGGTCTGGATTGGTATTCTACGTTCTACATTCTCGATTCTACATTCTGCCTTTCCTAACCTCTTGACTTTCATAGCTATTTTAGTTAGCCTTTCTTTTATATTTCAACTTCATATTTCATTCTGGGAGGGATCATGACCAAGGCTGAACTCATTGAAGCTCTCGTAGACCGAATAGACAGACTGACCAAAAAAGAAGCGGAACTTATCGTCAACACGGTTCTCAAGAGCATTGCTGACTCCCTTTCGACTGGCGGTAAAGTGGAACTCAGAGGGTTTGGCAGCTTCAAGGTCAAGGACAGGCGGTCCAGGGAGGGCAGGAACCCAAAGACCGGTGACAAGGTTTCGGTGGATGCGAAACGTGTTCCTTATTTTAAGGCAGGCAAGGAGTTGAGGGAACGGGTTAATAATTAGCTTGAGCAAACAAATAATATTGAACGGCTGGAGATCATCCAGCCGTTTTTTTTGTGTGCTCAAGGCAATTACTAAGTAACGGGGTATCGGCGAAAGAACTTATATACGCATTTAACTTTTCCCCGATACGCCGACACTCCGACACTCCGATACCTGCTTTACAATCCCTCCTTCCCGTGTAAAATTAAATCCAAAATTAATCCTTTAGGAGGGCACATGGCTGGACATTCAAAATGGGCTAATATAAAGCACAGAAAAGGTGCGCAGGATGTGGTAAGAGGCAAGATCTTTACCAAGCTCAACCGCGAGATAATGGTTGCCGCCAAGATGGGAGGCGGTGAGGTGGAAGCCAATCCTCGGCTCAGACAGGCTATTGCCAAGGCAAGATCGGCCAACATGCCCATGCAGAACATCGAACGTGCGATCAAAAAAGGTACCGGTGATCTTGAGGGCGTCAACTACGAGGAGATCCTCTACGAGGGGTACGGCCCGGCAGGCGTTGCCATTCTTGTGGAAACCCTGACTGACAACAGGAACAGGACCGTTTCGGATGTTCGTAGCGCCTTTACGAAAAATAACGGTAACCTGGGTGAAGCAGGGTGCGTTTCCTGGATCTTCCAGATGAGCTCATATTTTGTTTTTCCCAAAGAGGGGATAGAGGGGGACCACCTTGTGGAAGTAGCTCTGGAGGCTGGTGCTGAGGACATTAACGAAGAAGGGTCCGAATACGAAGTGACCGGTCCTCCGGAAAAATTCGATGCGTTAAAGGATGCTTTTACGGATGCCGGCCTTGAGTTTCAGGTTGGGGAGGTTACCATGCTGCCCCAGAACGTCATCAAGCTTGATGACCGACAGGCAGAGCAGACCCTTAAACTGGTGGAGGCCCTGGAGGATAGCGACGATGTTCAGAAGGTCTTCGCCAACTTCGACATTCCAGACGATGTTATGGAAAACCTCTGATAGATATCATGCGCATCCTCGGTGTCGACCCGAGCCTTCGGTCAACAGGTTATGCGATCGTTGAAGGGGACCGGAAGAAGCAGAGGATTATCGAGTTCGGTCTTATTAAAACGCGCAGTTCAGAATCTCTGGAAGATTCCCTGAAGCATATAGCGGATGCCATTGAAGAAGTCGTTCGAATACACACGCCTGACAGCCTCGCCATTGAGAATATCTTCACGGCCAGAAATAGCCGTGTGGCGCTTCAGCTTGGTCACGTCAGGGGAGTTGTGATACAGGTTTGCACACGTTGTGGACTACAAATTTTCCACTATGCTGCTACACGGATAAAGGAGACTGTCGCCGGGTATGGGCGGGCGTCCAAGGAACAGGTGCAGAACATGGTGGTGCGAACCTTTGGGCTTACCGAAACTCCTCCCCACGACGCTGCTGACGCAATAGCTGCCGCCTTGACACATTTCTACTGGTACCGGCCGGAGGAGGAAAACAGGTGATCGCCCTTATCAGCGGACGTCTTGCGGTTAAGGATCCAGGTGGCACAGTGGTGGTGGACACAGGAAATGTGGGCTACCGCATCTTTGTTTCCTTAAACACCCTCATACGCCTTCCCGAGGTAGGGGAGGAACTGATCCTGCACACTGTGACGGTGGTTCGGGACGACGCCATGCACCTTTTCGGGTTCGGAGACACCCAGGAAAAAGACCTGTTTAATCTCCTTGTGCAGGTTAAAGGTATCGGTCCCAAAGTCGCCCTGTCCCTTCTCGGAGGGTTAAAACCCGTCGATTTGAAGAACGCTATCTACCGTGAGGATGCAGGATGGATCAGCACGGTGCCGGGGGTAGGCAAGAAGACTGCTGAAAGGATCGTTCTGGAACTGAAGGACAAGGTGCAGCCAGCAGGGGAAGACCCTGCAGCGGTTGATGTCGGTGTGGAGGAACAGATAATCTCCGATGTTGTGTCCGCCCTGGCCAATCTTGGCTACCCTGCGTCACAGAGCAGGAAAGCGGTACAGGATATCCTTGAAAAAGATGGCGGGCCCGAAGACTTTACGGGCATCATCCGTGAATCGCTTAAAGTGCTTTCCGGGAGGAAAGCATGAAAACCCGCACGTGTCGGCGTGTCGGCGTGTCGACGTGTCGGGGAAAAACCGCTGTTATGAACGTCTTTTTCACCGATACCCCGTTACCCCGATACCCCGATACCCGGGAAAACGAGGTCCGCAGAGAGGACCAGAACTTCTTATGACCGACGATCGCATCGTAAATCCGGAACAGACCAACGACGAAGCTGCTTTCGAGGCCAATATCAGGCCCAGGAGGCTGACTGAATACGTGGGACAGTCTCGGGTCAAGGATAACCTCAGTGTCTTCATCAGGGCTGCCCAGGACAGGGGGGAAGCCCTGGATCACGTTCTCCTCTTCGGCCCTCCAGGCCTCGGCAAAACAACCCTGGCTAACATCCTGGCCAACGAACTGGGGGTAGACATCCGTTCCACCTCGGGGCCGGCAATGGAACGGTCCGGGGATCTGGCGGCCATCCTCACCAACCTGGACGAAAAGGGTGTACTCTTTATCGATGAGATCCACCGAATGAACAGGGTCGTGGAGGAAGTCCTTTATCCGGCTATGGAGGATTTTTCCCTGGATCTTATCATCGGTAAAGGTCCGGGAGCCCGCACTGTCAAACTGGATTTGCCGAAATTTACCTTGATCGGCGCAACGACTCGTATGGGGCTTCTCTCCTCTCCCTTCCGGGACCGCTTCGGAGTTGTCTGCCGGCTTGAATTCTACTCAGTAGATGAGTTGAAACAGATCATCACCCGTGCGGCCAGGATCCTTGATGTAGAGCTTTCCGGGGATGCCGCAGACGAAATAGCCATGCGCTCAAGAGGAACACCCAGGGTGGCCAACAGGCTGCTCAGAAGAGCCAGGGATTTCGCCCAGGTCCAGGCCGAAGGTGTCATCACCCTGGAAGTTGCTCGTCATACCCTGGAGAGGCTACAGATCGACGAGGTGGGGTTGGATGCCCTGGACAGGGCAGTGCTCCTCACCATTATAGACAAGTTCTCCGGAGGGCCTGTGGGTATCGATACCATCGCTGCCTCCATAGGAGAAGAACGGGACACCATCGAGGACATCTGCGAGCCGTATCTGCTGCAGGAGGGATATATACAGCGCACGCCGCGGGGTCGAACCGCTACAGAGGCAGCATATCGGCACCTCGGGCGAAAAATGGGACAGGGCGGCCCGCAGAAAGATTTGTTCGAGTAGGTTCGGCTGCAGGCGTGCGCTGGCTTGCCAGACCGTAGCTTCAGCCAAAGCTGGTGAACCCTGTGTTGGATTAAACGCCGCCTCCTTCTCTAAAAGCAATTGTCAAAAGTCAAATAGCAGTTATGATATCCGGGTAGTGAGTATGGTTGAACATAGAATGATTATGTGAAAGGCAAAGAGATGAAACCTGAACCCTCTGCTCCGGAAATAATGGAAAAATCAAAAATTACCCTGCTTAGCGTTCTCAAGAAGTTCGAGACGCTCATCATCTCCATCCTCATGATGCTGATGATCACCATCCTCCTTTTTCCACCATCGACCTGGGCTATATCATCGGCAAGGATATCATTTCACCGCCCATGTTCATAATCAGCATGTCCCGTCTTCAGGAGATGTTCGGTCTTATAATGCTGATCCTCATCGGCATCGAGATCCTCGAGGCCATCAAGGCCTACCTGGTCCACCAGGAGATCCACGTGGAGGTTGTGCTCATGGTGGCTGTCATCGCCATCGCACACAAGGTGATCATAATTGATTTCAAGGGGCTGCCCAACTACACGCTCGTGGGCATCGGGATCATTATCGTGTCCCTGTCCATTTCCTACTATCTGATCAAGAAGGTACGGCTGGAAAAAAAGAAGGCGTACCAGGACATCACCATGGGGGATAACTAGCCCGCATTATTCATGATGGTGATGAGATGTGAGCTAACTGTGTGGCAAATATGGATAAATGGGAATGGCACGATAAACATCATGAATTATGCGTACCAGGAAACACGGGACACATCAACGCCAACTCCTGATATTTTTTCCAAAGGAAAAGGCGGAACCAGGTCCCGCCTTTTTTCTTTGCAGGTGAAAATCTCCGAAAAGCAATATCAGTGGCGCTTGCTATAGCTCAGACGTGCAGTTCGGGCAGCGCGTTGCCTGCAGGGCGATGGTGGTAAAGCAGTAGGAGCACTCTTTTGTGGTCGGATCCGCCGCGGGAGCCTCCTCCTGGCGCTTCATCTTGTTGAGGGATTTTATGACCATGAACACCGCCACGGCGACGATGAGAAAGCTTATGACTGTATTGACAAAAAGTCCGTAATTCAGGGTCACCGCTCCGGCGGCCCGGGCATTTGCGATGGAAGAAAAGGGCCCTGCCTGGGAACCAGCCTTCAGGACGATGAAGAAATTGGAAAAATCCACGTTTCCCAGCAATAGTCCGATGGGCGGCATGAGGATGTCGCTCACAAAGGACTTGACGATAGTCCCGAACGCGGCGCCGATGACGATACCCACAGCCATGTCGAAGCTTTAAAGAGAGGGTGGGCGCACCCTCTCTTTAAAGCGGCTTTTGACCTTATTGGGCGTTCTACGTTCCTCGTTTAACATTCTGCCGTTACAGTCCCAGACGCTAAATTTTCCCTTCCCATTTCCATTTTCTGATCTCCGGAAGGTCCTGACCCTCCCTGTGGATATATTCCCGGTGCTTAACACGCTTGCTGTGGACAAATTTCTTGATATAGGCGGCCTTCGGGGACAGCTTATCGACCCGGTCAGCCACATCGGCCATAAGGTGAAACCGGTCGATGTCGTTTAAAACCGCCATGTCAAAAGGCGTTGTGGTCGTTCCCTCCTCCTTGTATCCCCGTACGTGAAGGTTCCGGTGGTTGGTCCTTCTGTAAGTCAGCCGGTGTATGAGCCATGGGTAGCCGTGGTAGACGAAAATGATGGGCCGGTCGGTGGTAAATATCGTATCGAAATCCCTGTCCGAAAGCCCGTGGGGGTGCTCTTCCTCCGGCTGCAGGGTCATGAGGTCAACCACGTTGACCACCCTGACTTTGAGATCCGGCGCGTGCTCCCTGAGCAGCTGAACTGCTGCCAGGGTCTCCACGGAAGGAACGTCTCCGCAGCAGGCCATGACCACGTCCGGCTGGGCACCACGATCACTGCTGGCCCATTCCCATATTCCGAGGCCCGCGCTGCAGTGCTCGATGGCTGTTTCCATATCCATCAACTGAAGGTGCTCCTGTTTCCCTGCCACGATGACGTTGACGAAATCACGGCTGCGCAGGCACTTGTCCGCCACATACAGGAGGGAGTTGGCGTCCGGCGGGAAGTAAACCCTTATAACGTCCGCCTTTTTATTTATGACATGGTCGATGAAGCCTGGATCCTGGTGGCTGAACCCGTTGTGGTCCTGCCTCCAGACATGGGAGGTGAGGAGATAGTTCAGGGAAGCTATCGGCCGTCTCCAGGGGATCTCGCGGCTGGCTGATTTCAGCCACTTGGCGTGCTGGTTGAACATGGAGTCGACAATGTGAATAAAGGCTTCGTAGCAGGAGAAGAACCCATGCCTGCCAGTGAGGAGGTACCCCTCGAGCCACCCCTGGCAGGTGTGCTCACTGAGGATCTCCATGACACGCCCGTCGGGGGAAAGATGCTCGTCAACGGGGAGGATCTCCTCCATCCAGGTCTTGCCGGTCACCTCGTAGAGTGCGTCCAGGCGGTTGGAGGCGGTCTCGTCGGGGCCGAAGACCCTGAAATTGCGTTGGCCGGAGTTGTACTTCATCACATCCCGGAGGTATTGTCCGAGGATTTTTGTCGCCTGCGCCGTACTTTGCCCGGGAAGGGGCACCTCCACAGCGTATTTACGATAATCAGGCAGCCGCAGGTCCCTGAGCAGCTGACCTCCGTTGGCGTGAGGGTTGGAGCCCATCCGTCGCGGCCCCGTGGGGACCCAGGCTGTGATGCTTTCGAAAGGCGCGCCGTCTCCGTCAAAAAGCTCCTCGGGGCGGTAGCTCCTCATCCACTTTTCAAGGAGCGCGACATGCTCCGGGTCGCTGCCCAGGCCGGAGAGGGGTACCTGGTGGGACCTCCATGTTCCCTCGACCTTCAGACCGTCAACCTCGGCGGGACCGGTCCAACCCTTGGGTGTTCTGAGGACGATCATGGGCCAGCGTGGCCTTCCGGCCAATGCACCTGTCCTGGCTCGATCCTGGATCTCGCGGATCTCATCGAAAACACTGTCCAGAGTTACGGCCATGAGTTGGTGCATCGTTTCCGGTTCGTCACCTTCCACAAACCGCGGTTGGTAACCATAACCTTTCATGAGGTTTTCGAGTTCCGCCTTTTCCATGCGCGCGAGGATAGCCGGGTTGGCAATCTTGTACCCGTTGAGGTGAAGGATGGGGAGAACCGCGCCATCGCCGGCCGGGTTCAGGAACTTGTTGGAGTGCCAGGAAGCCGCCAGTGGCCCCGTTTCCGCTTCTCCGTCCCCCACGACACAGGCGGCTATGAGGCCGGGATTGTCGAAAACCGCGCCGAAGGCGTGGGAAAGGGAGTAGCCCAGTTCCCCCCCCTCATGTATGGAACCAGGCACCTCCGGGGCGACGTGGCTCGGGATTCCGCCGGGGAAAGAAAACTGGGTGAACAGCTTATTCATCCCCTCCTCGTCCATGGAAACGGCGGGGTAGGTCTCGGTCCAGGTCCCCTCCAGCCATGTGTTCGCAACCAGGGCGGGTCCGCCGTGTCCCGGGCCTGTTATGAAGATAATGCTCAGATCACGTTCCCTGATGGCCCTGTTGAGATGGGCGTAGATGAAATTGAGCCCCGGCGTCGTGCCCCAGTGTCCCAGGAGGCGTGGTTTGATGTGATCGTAAGAAAGGGGTTTCTTCAGGAGGGCATTGTCGTAAAGGTAAATTTGTCCAACTGAGAGATAATTGGCAGCCCTCCAGTAGGCGTCCAGCTGGGCCAGCTTCTCCTCGGTGAGAGGCTGCGGTGACGGCGTCATGATAAATGCCTCCTTCAGGACATGTTTCCCGGAAATGGGTTACTGTTTAAAGTTTAGGCTATAAAGGTGCGGCGTCAAGGATAAGAAAAATTCTATGTAAGAAAGTTCTATCTCGGAGTATCAACGTGCCAGAGTGCCGGAGGTGGAAAAGTGCCCACGGTCCGGTCATCTTTCTATGGTGTAAAGGAGATCGGTACCCGTCTCTTCCCCTGATTCCCCCTGGAGAAGCAGATGGTCGTTGATCTTATACTCGAACTGGAACACGCTGAAACTCTGGAATATACCGACACCGTAGCGGACATAAACGCTAGGTGTGAGGTACTTGCCCACAACCAGGGAGGACTGTTCCACGTCCGCTTCGGTTTGTACCGTAACCTCCTCGAAACCGAAGCTGTTGCCGATGCGCTTGGCCAGGGACTCACCCTGATTCAACCCCATGGAAAGGGCCGCTGTAGCCAGTGCATTTCCCTCTTCCCCTGATGTACGACTCAATGGCTTTCCATTAACCAGGTAGGAAAGGGCCTCGGCCTGGTCCATTGGGGGATCCGAAAAAAGGGAAATAACCGGTTCCATGAGGGTACCACCCACATTTATGCCCGCCAGGATATCGTCTATACGTCTCACAGCCCTGACGTCCAGTCCGGGGTTCTCCAGGGGGCCGCCAGAGAAGGTCAGTTTGCCCCGTTCGATGGTGAGCCTCCGTCCGAAGGCACGGTACAGTCCGTCAGTAATTCTCAACTCTCCTGTGGCTGATGTCACCGTCCCGGGTTCGTCGATTATGCGGACGGAACCACTCACACGCCCGGTAAGTCCGAATCCGTCAACTGTGACCTTGTCCCCAAGGTTCAAACGCACATCACCACGGACTTTCAGGGGCGGTTTGGGCGTGGTGTCAGAACCGGGAGCGATGACAACGACGTCCGGAGAAGGTCTCTGTGTTACGGAGATTTCCACTGGATTAAAGGACGCCTCTGGCACGTTGACTGATCCTTTCAGAGTGAAGAGATTATCTTCGGCTGTGAGGATAAGGTCCGGAGATATCACCAGACTGATAACAGGGGTTCTGGCAGCCGTAACCTCTTCTCCCTTGAACCGCAACTCCATGGCCCTCGACTTTGTTAAAGGGTTTCTGACGCTTCCCTGAATATGAAGGCGTCCACGACCTGAACCTGCCGTAGCATCCAGTGTGAAACCTTCAGGTTTGCCTGCCGTCAGCCGACCTTCAACTGGTTTCAGGGAAAGTCCCAAAAGAGGTACACCGGCAGAACCATCCTGCAGGTTAACGAAGCCTTCGGTTACGGGGGTACCCAAAGTACCCTTGATGTCCAGTGTGGCCGTTAGAAGACCGGCAGGTCCATCCACGTCAGGAGCAAGGGCCTGGATAAAACCCATTTCAGCTAATTGAGCTACGAATCGCCCCTGGACGGGTTGATCCTGATAGGAGGAGCCTTCCGGGCGAGGAAACAATATACCGGGAAGAGAGAGGGTCCCAAGGACATGGTCCTGGCTGCCTTCAGGGCCCAGTTGGGCCTGAAATGATCCTTGCAAGCCAGTGCTGTCGAAAGTTGTGGACAAATCTGTTTCTCTTAAATTGAAGGAAACCCACTTTCCCGATCCATTCTGATAAAGGATGGATCCGGCTAAAGTGGACAGCCTGGCGGACCCCCACCAGCGACCTTCCGACCTCCCCCCTTTGATGATACCGTCCGAAAAACCCTCTATCTTTAGAGCGGAGACGGTGCCGGCCGTCAAAAGGGAGAGGGGCAACCGGTGGATCTGGAGGGATCCTTTACCCTCACCTTCTTTCCAGAGTGCTTCAGCGCAAAGGCGGCTTCCGTCCGAGATCACACAAAATGGGTGGATATTCCCTTCGGTTGTGGAGATCACCAGTTCAGCTTTATTTTCCAGCGACCAGCGGCCCCTCAGTGGGTGGTCCAGGTACGTTGACACAAGCACGCCATTCCAGGTGTCTCCAACCATCGCCCCTTCAACGAGCACTGACGCTTTTCCTCCCGGGTAATCCAACGAAACTGTCAAGTCGTGCTCTCCCGCTGTCCCGGTAGCCGACAGGGCGGCCTGATCTAGCCATGATCCGCCAAACAAGATCCCCGTTGCGCGTCCGGTGATGCTTCCTGGAATGCGCTGGATGTCAGATATCTGAGTATCAAAAGAGACCGTTTCGGCAGACCAGTTTCCACCGCCGAGGGTGGTACCGATAAGGGATGCCATGATGCTTGGATGTGAGGGTGTACCGCCAAGGGCCCCGGTGCTTCGGAGGGAGCCCCTCAGGATGGACATGAAATGGGAAAGGTTCGGAACGTCCAGTGTCCATGTGCCGTTAAGGGCATCTCCTGTCTCAAGGGTGGCCTTCAGGGTGGATGTTCCCACCTGCAAATTCGGAACCCTGACTTTCGTTTCGCCGGAATCCAGGAGGATCCTGGCCGAACCCAGAACCTCCTGTCCGAGAAAAGTACCGCTGAGTTTCACAATATTCAGATCGCTTTGGAGCTTATCCCCCGCAAGGAAACCGTCCAGGGTGATCCCCGTGGTGAGACTTCCGTGAAATTGCTGGAGAACCTTGCCTGGATCCAGTTGATCACCCCGTATAGCAGCATGCCAGCTCATCTTCTCGCCCCACTGGAATTTTCCGTCAGCCTCCAGGGGCCCTTCGAGGAGATTCGTCAGCAAGGAACCTTCCCATGTGTTGGGGGTGATGCTCCCGTTTATGTCCACGGAGATAGGGGATCCATCGGGATTTTGCGTGATCATGTGAAGTTCGTGGTCCGTTCTGTTCCCGCTGCCTGTAATTTTGATCTCATCGGTGGTGAAGCTTCCCGTGGCCACCGGTGCCACGTGAATCATCAGGTTAAAGGGGTACAATTCGTCAATCCTGATGCTGGCTGTAGCTGTAACATCGCTGGTGCCGATCTTCCCAAAAAACAGGTCTTCCCCATCCAGGGAGATCTCCAGATCGGGGATTCCCCTGGGACCTGATATCTTTCCCCTGCTTATGACCTTTCCCCTGGATCCTTCCACAAAAGAGGCGAAGTCACCAATCTCAAGATCCCAAGAGGCGTTCCATGATTTCTCAAGGACTCCCGATGCTCCAAGGTGGGCGGACCCCCAGGTTAGATCAACTCCACGGAGTTCGATGCTCTCTCCCCGGATCCCGAGGCCCGCCTCCCCCTCGAAGGGCATGGAACGATAGTGCCCCTGAAGGTTGGATAAAAACACATCCGTTTTCAGGAGACCCTCGTCGTAGGAGCCGGAAAAAACAGCTTCCAGCTCGAGGTCGTCAGGCGAACCGTTCCACAGCAGGGCCGTATTCAACTCAGTGGCGTTCAGGGAGCCGTTCCAGACCAGGGTGTCCTTCCAGGCCAACCTTCCTGTCATGGATAGAATTCCATCGAGCCCTTTCACCACCCCCGTCCCTTCCCATGTCCCGTCATCTATACCACCATCAATGAGCGCTTCAATCGAAAGGTCACTACTCTGGACGCTTGTGCGGATGGAGTGGGAAAGGAAGTTTCCTTTGCCTGTCAACCCCACCCGGTCCATGTGGAAACCTTCAACCTTCAAACCCGTTAAGGAAAGGTCCAGTTCTGTTTCCGTACCCTGATTCAGGGTCGTAAGTACAGTTCCCGTCAATGACTGAAGGGTAACGCCATTGGAAAAAAGATCCCAACCGGTCAATTGGGCATACAGGCTGGGTGAAGCCGCTTCCCCCGATACGGTTCCTGAGATCTCCAGGCTCCCGCCGGCTGAAGGCATGACAGCCCCGATATCAGCTGCCTCCAAAAGCCAATTTACATCCCATTTGTCCTTGAGGCTTCCCCTGGCGTGAACTGACACAGCCTCCAGGGATATTTGAGCCTCGTGGATCGTGATTTCCCGCCCCTTTCCCGAGGCCCGGATCAGGAACGGTCCCGGCGGGAGCACTTTTGCTCCAAGGGTCCCACTCACTTGGGCGCTGTAGGTATCGCCTTGAAGATTGAAATCGATCCTGCCCGAAGGCGAGGCAAAAATCGGTTCCGCTTCCTTGAGAGGCCACCTTATATCATTCCAGACGGTCTCCAGAACAAGTACCGGTCCAGATCCCATAATTTCATAGCGTCCGCTGGTTTCGAGACTGGCAGTGTTACCTGTAGCCATAACATCGAATTTTTTGAGCTCCCATCGGTCGGCATCACGCTGTCCATTGATCTTTGCCTGAAGGGTTTCGTTGCCCAATCCGGGAAGACCGGACACGGAAAGATCCCCCCTGAAGTCGAAAGTCGCGAAAGTTCCACCACCTGTAAGATTGCCCTTTACCGAGCCTTTGATCCGGTCCAGAAAGGTGCCCCCTGGATGGAGATCGTTGACCAGGACCGACGCGTTCCAGCTGTTTACACCCCCGGCACTGCTGAGAGTTCCTCTGATGGAACCTTCAAGCAAACCGGTCACATCCTGATTTATCCGGAGTTCAGAAAGTGTTCCCTCAAGATTACCACTGCCCTGAACCCGAGGCAGTCCCGGAGGGTCGAATGACCACCGGACATCGGCATTCAAGGCATGGTCGCCCTCCATCTTCATGTCAGCAATGACAGTTATTTCGCCCAACGGGTCCCGGATCCCGAAATGCCGGATAATCAAATTTTTCCGGTCGATCCTCCCGGAAAATTCGATAGTGTCGATGCTCACAGGGGCTTTGGAGTCAGGCATCGTCAAAGCCAGGTCCCTGACTGACAGCTGACCTATTTCGATGCCCAGGGGGAGTGGATATCCGAATGAAGAAAAGGAGTCGGAAGTAGCTTCGGCGGTATTCTGGTTCGCCTCAACCCTGATGATCACCTTGTCTACAGATGCTGTCCCAAAAGTCAGGGATATCCTGAAGAGGCCGGCGGGAACAAGTTGAAAACCTACCAGATCTGCAGAAAAGTACAGGGTCTGAGTGCGGACCTCTACTCCCTGAAGCAATACCTTTCCGCCCAGCCGCCCCTGAATCTTCCCTACGGCAAAAACCCCATGAGACATACGGGTACCTGTGCCGACGATCCAGTTAAGGCCGGATTCTGTAAAGAACAACCATACCCCAAGGCTGAATGAAACAGCGGCGAGAAGGACGGCCAGGATACCGAGGCGCCGCCAGTTCACAGGTCGGGTCCGATGTTCAGGTGTATCCGCCAAGGTTTATCCTCACGACTCAAGGCCCAGGCCAGGTCCAGCCGGACCAATCCGATCAGTGACTTCCACCTCACTCCAACACCTGCCCCACTCTCCAGGGAATCCTTCATGCTTTCGAGGGAGTTTCCGGTGTCACTGAAAACAGCTGCGCTCCAGGAACGGGAAAGGCTGTGTTCGTATTCGGCGCTCCCAACTACCAGGTAGCGCCCTCCCACTGCCTCTCCTGCCGCATCCAGGGGGCTCAGTGATTTATAAGCAAAACCCCGGACGCTCTGATCTCCTCCGGCGAAGTACCTGAGGGAAGCGGGAAGAACATCAAAATCCTCGATCCAGGTGGTGGCTCTCTCTCCTCTCAGGATCACCCGGCCCCAATGGCCGACGGGTGTGATCAGCTTGGCTTTCGCCCTGGCCTGGAGGAAGGAAAATTGGGAAAAGAAGCCCTCCTGAGAACCCTGAAGTTCGAGGTCCAGCCTGAAACCCCACCTTGTGTTGACCCGATCATCGGCCCGGACATAACTGAAACCCAAACCGGGGTACAGCAGAGCGGTTTGCCCCTCCTCGGTGGCAATGTCATAATCTTCCCACAGGTAGCTAAGATTTTCCGAAAAAGATGAGGAGCCCCGCAAACGCACATGCTTCAGCCTCAGGAGTGCTTTCCTGGAGTCGATATCGTCTACACGTTCTCGCTCGAAGGCCAGGGAATAGTCTAGGTGGTCCGTTCGCGCACGTTTCAGAGGTACGGTATAGAGCCCGGACAGACCGGTTTTCACCGTGGAGAGCAACAGGTCCGTCCGGAAACGGTGCACTTTCCGGTTTACCCTGTGGTGCTCCCACCCCGTCCGAAACCTCGGCCCTGTGTCGGTACCGTAGCCGACCCCCGCAGTAAACTTTCTCGCCGGGCCGGGCTCCAGGGTGACCCTGACCGGAACGAAAAGGCCATCAGCCTCTTCCCTTGGGGCTGAAACCTCGACAAGGCTGAACTGATTGGAATCATAAATAGCTTTCTGAAGCTCCAGTAAGGCATTCTGTTCGTAAGGGTCCCCCTCGCTGATGTTAACAAAATCGTCCAGATAGGCCGGTGAAAGAAGATCCTGAACAAGAGTCACCCTTCCGAAACTGAAGCGGGGTCCGGTTTCAAGGTGCAGTACTATTTCGGCCGATGCATTTTCCCTTTTAACATAGACGCGATTTTCCATGTACCGGGCGTCGAGGTATCCCAATTGGACCGCAGTGATGATGAGGGCTTTTTTCCCCTGCTCATAACTGTGGTGAACGAGGATAGCTCCCTTCGTCAAAGGGAAATTTTTCAGTTGTAATAGCAGCTGGGGAGATTCGGAACCTTCCCCGTCTATTCGGATATCCAGGTGCGACACCGTGACGGGATTTCCTTTATCGACGGCGTACAGAGCATTGTACTTGTCTCCTTCCACTTTGAGTTGCGGGTCCACCGTTGCACCATAGAAACCGAAGGGTTCGAGGGCTTTCTTGATCTCTTCGGGTACCTGACCGTGGAGGCGCCGGACCAGGGAATCGTTGAGATAAGGGTGATCTTTCTGTTTTTCCAGAGTCAGGACTGAGAGAACGGACTTCAGCATATCCCCATCCAACCCCTCTACATTGATCGTCACCGAAACCGCTTCGGCGGTCCCGGGAAGAACGAAAAGCAGGAAAAATAAGAGGAGGCATGACAGGAACGGATTTCGGCCGGGTGCGTCGGACGAAAAAATGGTGTACGTGGGCCGGTTGCCGACGTGAATTTGGGGCCCGGCACGCTGATCAGTTTTTTCCCACATGGCTCACAGTATTAATAATCCGCCAGAATCTACGACATGATTTTTTGGCCGTGGGGAAAATTATTTTTTGTAAGATATCGTTCATGAAACGGACTTCTCGATCCACACATCATATTTCAGATTCCAAATGATAAACAGGAGCAATTGCTCCCGGCTTTCTGTTCCTGTAAAAAACGTTTAAAAACTTTAACGCAGAGAGTTTCACCCAGGATTTAGCCTTCCTCTGCGTCCTTCGCGTCCTCTGCGTTAAAGCTTTTGATCTTCTCCTGCGTCCTGCGTTCTGCGTGCTAGGATGTAACCCCTACTTCCAGACTTCAAGTTCGAGGGAAGTAGGAGTTACCTCCTCTACAAACACCTTCAAACTTCCGAAGTCGATCCCCAGGATCTCGTCGGCAAACCCCTGGGAGGATGTGTAGACCTCAAAGATCTGTGATGTTGAGGTGGAGGTGAAAACAGGGTTCTCAAAACGGCCGATGTATTTGGAACTGTTTAAGAGGGAACCTAAAAACTCTTTCTGGTCCAGGCGGCTCATGTTCACGTAGGTAAAGGTGATTTTCAGCGGTTCAAAGAGGAAGCCGAAGGATTCCAGAGCACTTGACAGGTTGTCTATGGATACGCGGACCTGACGAGTCGTGTAATATGTTTTGTCGATGAGCATCTCCTGTTCTTCGATGGTCTCGAAGAATTCAGAGTAGTTCAAGAGGTTCAGCAGGTTGCTGGTAGGGTCCTTCGTATCGAAGGGATCCCGGGACAGGTGGATCCCGTTGGGGCTTATACATCCTTTCATCGGATCTTGTGAATGGAGTTTGATCCCGAGCATCCGCAAGGACTCGGTGGCTGTCTGCCGGGTTGCGGTACGTCTTGCCAGGTCCCTCGTCCGCTCCAACTCCTGCTGGAGGCTGTCACTGCCGCTGAAACTTTTTCGCCAACCACTGCTGTCGAAAAAACCGCAAAGAGCCGCTTCGCCCTGAACGGTGATGAATTCACTTCTAACTTTCGGCTGCCCGGCAACCGTAGTTGTCTGCACATCCTCACCTTTGACGAGGGTTTCGACGCGGGCGAGAAGCTCCTGCTCTCCATCGGAATCGAAACCGTGGGAATATTCGTTTATCCGGCCCTTTTTGTCAATGAGGATCAGAGTGGGTAAGGTGGAGACACCAAAAATGTTGAATACCCTGGAGTCCTCGTCATAGAGGAGGGGGTATGTTATCTTCCCACGAAACTTCTCGAGCCTCTCTATGAAGCGGCGGATTCTATCCATGGGAACCTGGATGTCTTCATTGACAGCCATGATAATGAGACCCTCACCCTCATACTTGTCTTCAAGCTTCTGAAGTGAGAGCATCTCGTCAACGCATGAATCGCAATAGATGGACCAGAAGCTCAGAACGATGGGAGACTTCCCGAGGTACTGCTCTACGTCCACCTGTTGGCCCAGGATGTCGGGGAGGGAAAAGACGGGGGTTGCAGTCCCGGTAGAGAGAAGTTTGGAAGAGGGTTCGCTGGTCGCGTTCTGCCCCTCGGCATGCAGCGGGAGAAGGCAAATGACAGCCAGGAAAGAGTACATCAAAAATTTCTTATACATAATCATGTCCTTTTCTGCGGGTTGACGGTTAATAAGTTGCAACAGGATATTATACTTTGCCATGATATCACACGCCAAAAAACTGTTCCTATACACTTTAACAGCTCTCACTGTCCTTACAGCATCCTTTGCCAACGGTCAGGATGGCAGGTTCGTCAGGGAAACGGTCCTTCGTGTCATAGATGGGGACACCGTTGAGATCTCTGGTGGTGATCGAGTAAGGCTTCTGGGGATCGATGCTCCCGAAAAGGGCGAGCCCATATCCGCTCTCGCAACGGATAGGCTCAAAGAATTAACTGCATCCGGGGTTGTGACCCTTGAGGTGTGTGAGGACCGTGATATTTATGGCCGAATCCTTGCCACGGTCAGGGTGGACAGTTCCAACATTAACCGTATCATGTTGACGGAAGGCATGGCTCTTCCCGTGCTGATCCCTCCGTGTGGTCGTCCTGTGGCAGGGGATGTTCTCAAGGCTGCTGTCCAGGGCGCTCTGTCGGGGAAGGGAATATATTCCCTCAAAGAATACGTGATCGTTCCACACGGTGAGGCCGGTGAGCACATTGGCGAAAATTCCGTTGTAAGGGGGAAGATCCTGAATCTGCACAGGGGGAAAAATGCCCTGCAGCTTAACTTCGGTGTGGACTGGAAGACAGATTTTACAGCTGTTCTTTTCAGAGAAGGACAGCAGAGGTTCAGGGATCTGGGCATTGATCCGGCCGATCTCGTCGGGTTTGAAGTGCTGGTCATCGGGAAGATGAAACGATATAACGGTCCCGAGATAATAATTCGAGGTCCGGATCAGATACTTCCGCTGGATGGAATTACGGTCCAGGATCCAGGATCCAGGATCCAACATTGACAGGGTCGCAAAAAGTCCGTAATCGGCTTTTTGCTCCTCGGAAAGGGAAAAGCGTGGTTTTCCCTTTCCTCACAAATCAATGACTTACGGTGCGAGTCCTTGATTTGGGCGCCCCGCGCGGGACGCGTTGATGACTTTTTGCGAAGTCATCAACATTACAACATGAAAAACTGATATATGAAAATTCAGAGCCAGACAGGTTGATGTATTTGGAGAAAGCTTTGAAAAAATTCATAACCCTGTTCATACTTCTGTTCCTCGTAGTAGCCGGTGTGTATTTGCTGGGGGTCTTTTCTGAATCGCCCATAGACAGTGTGTTCAGGATAGACAGTCTGGTCAGGCGCGGCCAGGCTGCAGGGCCCGGACAAGAGCTGAACGCAGCGGGCATCGTTGAACTTGACTCCGGAGATCTGAAAGGGGCAGTTACAGCACTGCGTGAGGCGAGCCGGATGGAGCCGGAAAACCCGGTTATCACACGGAACCTGAGTATTGCTCTGGCACGGATGGCCAACGACCTGCCTGATGATGAGCAGACCGCCATCAGTCTGCTGGAAGAAGCTCTTGAACTGTGGCCAAAAAACCCCGAGGGCCTGGATGGTCTATCAACCATCCATTTTAAGGCAACCAGGTATAAGGCTGCTCTCGAGTCGGCCATGATACTACAGGAAATGATGCCGGACCGTGCAGACCTTGGGGAGTACGTCAGGCACCTTCAGGGAAAAGTCGCTGACGAACAGGGTATGGCCACCGAAAAAGGAGACCACTTTCGACTCCTTTACAGTAACGAGAAGGGGTTGGAGTACAGCGGGGAGCTTCTGGCATTACTACAAACCCAGCTGGACTCCTTGACGGCGGCTCTGGGTGTCTTTCCGGAGAAACCCATAGATGTGTTGCTGCTTACCGACGACCTCGGGACCAGGGCCGCCCCCCTTGACCCATCACTCGAAGGACTTTATAACGGCCAGATACGACTTTATCTAGGTGACGGTATCTTTGACACCCCGAAACTCATACTCACTGTGCGGCACGAGATGGTACACGCTCTTCTTCACCAGGGGGCTGGAAACCTTCCAGGGTGGGTCCAGGAGGGGTTGGCCCAGAAAGCAGGAGAGGAGCCGGATGAGGACCAAATTGTGGCCGCCAGAAGGTATATCGCCAATAAGATCAGGGATGGGTACAGTGTGGATCTCTCAAAGATGGGAATCAGCTTTATCAATTTGGACAACGAATCACGCACAATAGCCTATGCAACCAGTCTGCTTTTCATGGATTACCTTTCCCTGAATTATGGCAGCGGTTTTATTCCCAGGTTCGTCTCCGAGTTGGTCTCCGAGGCGTCCCCTCGCGATGCACTCAGGACACTGACGGGCTTAACTTTCGCCCAGCTGCAGGTATCCTTTTCCGAGGACCTGGAAAAGGAGTACAGATAATGTCTTATGTTGCCATCGTTGGAAGGCCAAACGTCGGAAAATCAACCCTGTTTAACCGGATCCTGGGAAAACGTCAGGCCATCGTGGAGGATATAGATGGGGTCACAAGGGATCGAAACTACGGTGCTGCCAGTTGGCTGGGTCGTGACTTCACTCTGGTGGATACGGGAGGACTGGATCCCCTGGTGGAAGAGGGACTTTTCACACTGACGCGGGAACAGGCCATGGTGGCCATCGAGGAGGCCGATATGATCCTTTTCGTGGTGGACACCCGTTCAGGCATAGCTCCCGCGGACGATGAAGTGGCGAAGATACTGAGGCGCACCGATAAGCCGGTCCTCCTTGTGGCCAATAAATCCGAAGGTAAGGGAGGAGAGCTGGAGGCCGCTGACTTCTACAGGCTTGGGCTGGGTGAGGTCTACCCTGTCTCGGCCCTTCACGGGTCCGGCGTGGCGGATCTTCTTGACGAAATTATCTTCAAGCTTCCGGAAAAGGAGCCTGTAACAGAGGTTGAGCACGATATGCGTGTGGCAGTGATCGGAAAGCCCAATACCGGCAAATCAACTCTGGTCAACAGGGTTCTGGGTTATGAACGGGTCCTTGTATCAGACATTCCCGGGACCACTGCCGACACGGTGGACAGTCTTGTGGAAAGGAACGGTAAGCGTTACCTGCTGGTGGACACCGCTGGAGTCCGGAGGAAAGCCAGGGTCACCGGGGCGATCGAACACTTCTCGGTTCTGCGGACGCTAAACGCAGTGGAGCGCTGCCACGTGTGTCTCCTCCTCGTGGACAGCTCGGAAGGGCTGGTGGACCAGGACCTGCGCATTGCCGGTCTTGTGAATGAGGCTGGCCGAGGTCTGGTGGTTTGCCTTAACAAATGGGACCTGGTGGAAAAGGACCACAGGACCTTCGACGAAACGGTGAAGGATATCAGGGAAAAACTGTTTTTTTACCCCGGTGTTCCGGTCATCTCTATCTCCGGCCTCACCGGCCTGAGGGTCGAAAAGGTTTTTGAAGTCGTGGATCAAGTCTACCAGGATGCCAGGAAGGAACTTACTACAAGACAGGTGAACGACACCCTGGAAAAAGCGATCGAGGGGCACCAGCCGCACCTGGTGCGTGGCCAGCGCCTCAAGTTCTACTACGCCACTCAAGTGGGCACCAACCCTCCGCGCTTCGTGATCTTTACCAACCGTCCGAAGGACATTAAAGACCATTATACCCGGTACATCGAGAGGGTCTTCAGGGAGGAACACGGTTTCGCGGGATCCCCTGTCAGGCTCATTTTTAAACGGGGTAGGGAGGATAGGCATAAATAATAATGAAGGAAGAAGGAGGAAGGAGGAAGGATGGAGGATGGAGCTATGCCTGTGTCCTGTTCTCTTCCTCCTTCCTCCCTCCTCCTTCACTATTCTGATTTTATGAAAGCCTACCTTGACATCGAAACCACCTTTGACAACACCATTTCCCTCGTGGGCGTTCACATCCCTGGGAGGGATATGGTACAGCTCATGGGGTCTCAGGTAACCGACGTGGCTATTGCCCTTGCCCTGGAGGGAGTAAACACCGTTGTGACCTTCAACGGCGCCAGCTTCGATCTTCCCTACATTCGACGTATAACAGGCCTGGATATCAAGGACATGGTTGAACACCGGGATCTGCTTCAGATCCGCCGCAAAAGAGGCCTCAGGGGAGGCCTGAAAAGGGTAGAGGTGCTCCTGGGCATAAGTCGTGGTTCCGGTATCACAGACGGACGCCTGGCGCCGCGCCTGTGGCAGCGCTGGGAGAACGACGGCGACAAGGAAGCGCTGAGGGTGCTGCTTCAGTACAATAAAGAAGATTGTGTGAATCTTGAGATCCTCGAATCCATCCTCGACAGTACAGAGGACCAGGGCGGAGGGCGAAGGGCGAAGGGCGGGTGAAGCAGGAGCCAGTACCCAGAAGCCAGGAGTCAGGAGAAGAGCTGTATCGGGGCAGAAGGACCTGTTCCTTTGTAACGAAACGGTGAAACCCTTCGACAGGCTCAGGGCAGGCGGTGAACCGGTGAAACGGGGATGGGGACAGGATCTTTTGCATGGGTGCTTGGGAGCACGGGTGCATGGAAGAAGCGCTTACGAAGAATATAAAAACCCTTTGTCATTGCGAGGAGCATCGTGGGAAACGAGAGCGACGCGGCAATCCCGAAGTTAAAGCTTTTCGCCGCTTTCACAAAAACAAAAAAATCGGAGCACCGCTCCGGTAACGCTATCCTCCTGCGTTCTGCGTGCTGCGTTCTGCGTGCTGCTCTTAAACTCCGAAGGTTTCCAGTTCCTTGAGCATCTCTTTGCCCAGCTCCCTCCACTCCGCCAGGCTCACGAACAGCGTCTCAAAGATCTGCTCCGATTCGCTGACGGTAAGAAGCAAAGCCCGGCTGCCATCCTGGTTAACCTTTGCTGTCTGGGTGAGACGGTAGCTTATCTCTGTCATACTTTCGGCCGATGCGGAGATAACGGTCGTTTTCTCTCTTTGCCGCTGAGCACCCTCCTTGAGTCTGGCAGCCATCTCGTTAAGGCTCACAGTCGTGTCGACAACGCTTCCGGCGGCATCAGCCTGCTTAACCGTTTCATCCCTGATAGCGATACTAATGTCCCGGGAGTGTCTGAAACTCTCATCAATGCGGTTCAGCACCTCCTCGGCCTTGCCTGTGTTTTCAACAGCCGATTTTACTGCTTCACTGATCAGATCCGTACCACCCATTACCGTTTCGATATCCCTTTCAAAATGGTCCATGGCCTGGCGTATGTCGCTGGTTGATTCTTCAACATCGCGGGACAGCTTACTGATCTCCTCGGCCACTACTGCGAAACTTCTTCCGTGGGCCCCGGCCTGGGCGGCAATGATGCTGGCGTTTAATGCCAGGAGGCGCGTCTGGTCCATGACCTCGTCGATGATCTTGATCGTTTCTTTTACAGTAACGGAACGGGTTTTAAGGTCATTCATGGTATGGGTAAAATCCACGGTGATCTTTTCCAGAGATCGTATGCCTTCCCTGGCATTGCTGAATACCTTTTTACCGGAGTCCACTTCCACTGCGGCCTGGTCGTCTGCTTTGGCCGACTCATTCGATTTCTCATTGATCTCAACGAGGATCTGCCGCATGTTACGCACGACGCCGGCGATCTCTTCCATGGAGGAGACCAGTTCGTCCATTCCCTCATTGACTTCCTTGCCCACATTGTCCAGCTCTTTGGCGGTGGCGGTACCATCGTCAGAAGAGGCCAGGATCTGCCCTCCGTCGGCCGCAAGGGAATCGGCGGCCTCACGCAACTGGGTGGTCGATTCGGCCAGCTTCTGGATCTGTCCTGAATAGCGGTCCCGTTTTTCCTGGATGGTGACGAATATCTGCTCCATAAGGTCATCCATACGGCGAATCCCGTGTATGAGCCTTATGTTGGAAATAGCCACTGAAATCTGGTCGGCCATAACCTTTATAATGGCAACCTCTTCATCGTTGATGTGAGTTTTCTTGAACTTGTTGTCAACGGCGAAAAGACCGATAGCCTCCTTCCCGTCATGAAAGGGGAGCAGCATAAAGGATGTGCTCCGTATCGCCTTGATCGAGTCATAGGGAGGTCTTAGACGTTGTTCCGGCTTCAGGTCAGAAGAGTTTTTGATCCTTATGGGTGTGTCATCCCTCAGGGCCTGCCAGATGATCCCGCCCTCATCGTTCATGGGTACACGTATGCTATCGAGGGGTTCATGAAGGTTGCCGCGCGTCTCGACGCATTCCAGCATACCGTTTTCCCGATTGGCCAGGAATATGTTCGCCCTGTCAAAACCCAGGGTTTCGTGTATCCCGTCAGCAACGATCCGAAAAACTTCATCTAAATCAGCAGATCGCTGAATGGAGGCGCTGACATTGGTGATCCCGTTCATTCTTCCCTGAAGGGTGAAGAGCCTTTGTTCAAACATTTCTTCTTTAGCCATGAACAGTTTATAGGTTTCCGACATCCTCTGCTGCTCATTTACAAGTTTTGTGTCCTTTCGTCCAATGAGGTATCCAAAGACCGCCATGACAGTGGAGGTGCCCAGAGCCATGTAAAGGGCTGTCAAAGTGTTGCGTGGATTCCCGAAGAAGAAACTTTTGATATAGAGAATAACGGAAGTTCCGTCCGGTCTTGAAATCAGAATGTCGAGTGCAAGCCAACCCAGAGGGGTGAAAAGGCCGAGCACCAATCCCGTCAGGGCGTAACGGAACGGCCGCTCATTTGCACTGGTGTGGTTGCCTGAAGATGAGGGTGTGGGTTTTATTTTCATAAAATTCGAGTCCGTTTAGCCACAGGTGGTCTTCTTTGCACAAAGGAGGAGAATATAACATTTGAATGGAGTCGACAAAGAAAATGTTGGGGTCTAGCAGCGTGTCGGGAAACCTGCGCACGCTGCTAGCTGGTTTGTCGGAAGACGCGCTTTTCCTGTTTCGTAATTTG
>JARGFZ010000019.1 GCA_029210965.1 bacterium
TCCGCTGCCATGGAGGAGGCATTTACTACAGGGGTTTTACGAATTTAAATGACTGGCTTTACGGGGAAGGGGACAATAAGGAGAGAAGACGCTTTTACCATCATTGTACAGAATAGCCCTATGGACATCGCGAAGGCGCTCCTTGATTTCGGATTGACCTGGCTTCTCGGACTCCTTTTCTTCTTGATCGGGGCCATCGTCTTTTATATGAAACCGGGTACCGAGTCATCCCGGGCTTTCCTGTTGGCGCCGTTTACGGTGGGGATCTTCCTCATTTTTACCTACACCAGCAAGTTAACACCCGATTGGCTGAACATCATGCTCATCTTCAGCTCGACCTTTATTCCAGCAACAGTATTTCACCTCGCTGCGATGTTTCCAGCGGAACAAAAATGGGTCAAAAAGCGCAAATGGATCCTGGTAATTCCGTACTCCATAGCTGCTACACTTTTCATTGCATTGGTAATATCCACAGATATATATACCGATGCTCCCAACTATCTGCTCGACTCAACGGAAATATTCAGGGGCATTGCGTTGCTTTTCTTCCTGGGGTCCATATTATTGGCGGTCATCAGAACGAAAGAACCTCTGCCCCGGACCAGGGCTATTGCTGTTTCCTTCGGGTTACCTGCGCTGATCGTGCCGACTGTACAATTGTTTTCTGGTGTTTTCTTTGACATCAGGATCGTTTCTCATCCGTTATATTACATGCCGTTTTACGTGTTTTTCCCCCTCGCCACCGCTTATGCCATCATCAAACACAACATCTTTGACGTGGATGTTTTCATAAGAAGAACCGTTGGATACAGCCTGATGACCCTGTTTGTGGGTTTGTTATTTGTAGCCATGGCGGTATCAGTGAGACCCATTACCCTGCTCTTCCCCGCGATGGACAAAATATCGGGGCTCTACCCTGTCCTCTTCGCTCTGTTTGTTGTTTTCTTTTTCCGTCCCATTCAAGGCAGGCTGCAGCGGGCTGTCAATAGGCTCTTTTACCGTGAAAAATACGATTACAAAGGTGCTGTGACCACCATCAGTAATGAACTGACCACGGTCCTCGATCTCAATAAAGTCATCATTATGATCATCCATGCAGCCCGTGACGTTATGTCCATAGATTCGGCAGGAGTGATCCTTCTCCAACCGAAAGTAGGTGAATGTCCTGCCCTGTTTGTCCACGACCCCCCGGCAGGCGATAAAGAAGAGAAGATCGAAGATATCTGCTTCGATCTGAACGATCCCGTAATATCCCTGTTGAAAGAGGAGAGGAAACTGGTCACCCGTGATGACCTCCTGGAGAATCCGAAATACAGTGAGGTCAAGGATGAATGTCTCCATCACCTGGATAAGATGAGGGGCTTTATGGCGTTGCCGTTGGTTTTCCAGGATCGCTTGATCGGTATTCTGATTCTGGGACTTAAGAAATCAGGACGGTTCTACAACTTGGAAGACATGGATCTTTTAATCACTCTGGCAGATCAGGGAGCCATCGCCATCGAAAACGCAAAGCGGGCCGAGAGTATGAAGAGCGAGGAAGTCGTGCGGGCTAACCTTGCCAGGTACCTGTCCCCACAGGTGGTGGATCAGGTTATCAGTAAGAACGTAAAAATGGACCTGGGTGGAGAAAAAAAGGTCGTGACTGTACTGATCTCGGACATTCGTGGTTTTACCAGGCTCACGGAAACTCAGCCTCCTGATCGTCTCGTAACTATTATCAATGGGTATTTTACCGAAATGGCGCAGGTTATCTTCGATAACCAGGGATCGTTGGACAAATATATCGGTGATGCCATCGTTGCGAGTTATGGAAGCCTCATAGAGGTCGACAACCCCACAGCCCAGGCAGTCAAAACAGCAATAGATATGATAGATCGAATGACCCGACTGAACAGGAAGTGGGCTGAGGAGTTCGACGGATTGCACATGGACATAGGAATCGGTGTTGACACGGGCGAGGTTTTCCTCGGGAATGTGGGGTCCCCGGATCGAATGGAGTTTACCGTTATCGGTTCGGCCGTCAACAACGCCCAGTTTTGTTCAGATACGGCGGGACCCAACGAGATCCTTCTTTCGGAAACGGCTGCTGCTGCCCTGGGCGCCAAAGTCGGCGTGCGGGAACTGGATGAGTTCCCTGGACAGCCGGATGCACTGAAGATACTGAAAGTGGTGAGGTGACAACTTCAACAGAAAAGCGGCCGCATCTCTTCCCTTCGTTGTAAGAGCCCCTGGGGCCGGGATGAAACATATGCTCGTGGTTGCAGTCCTGTCCATGGTGAGTGCCGCACTGCTCATCCTGTCCTCTCCCGGTTATGGATACTCCTTTCTAGCCTGGGTCGCCTTGGTCCCGCTGCTCATTGTCATAAAAAGTTCCAGGCTTTCGGAATCGTTCATTTATTCCCTGTTGGCCGGACAGCTCTTCTACTTCGGACACCTTTCCTGGATGTACAGCATCGATGGAATCTCACCTGTCATCTTCGCGCTGCTGGGGCTTGTCAATGCCTGGCTATTCGGCCTCTTCGGATTTGCAGCCAGCCTCCTAAAAAGAGAGCGCGCTTTTGACGTCATCCTGTTTCCAGCATTGTGGGCGCTGATCGAGTACCTTCACCACCACCAAGGTTTCCTCTCCCTCACCTGGGGGACCCTCGCCTACACTCAGTATGAGGTTCCCGCTGTGAACTGGATCGCCTCTTTAACGGGTATTTACGGCATCTCTTTTCTCATCGTGTTCGTAAATGCATGTATCGCTCATGCCATTATTAGTCTTAATTTTCAAACTATTGCGAAGGAAAACCAGGGGGGTGCCCAATTCGCTTTCCCCGGTGTCAGAGCACTTTTGCTGCCTGCTGTTGTCATGGTTCTGATCCTTGCCATAGGTATGGTCAGGACTTTCCCTGATGACATTTCTGCCGGCGATTGCATCAAGGCGGGCCTCGTCCAGGCAGGGCTGCCGGGATACAGCTCTTCTACTGATGATGAAAAGAGGGAGGCGTTAAGGCGCCTGAAGCAGTTAAGCCTGGCAGCTGCTGCAGAGCACCCGGCATTCATTGTGTGGCCCGAAACGGCAGTTCCCGGGAAGATCCCTTACGACAGCATCATGGTCAAAATGTTGTCCCGTATTTCCGACGAGTCAGGTGCTTCTCTCCTTGTGGGAGCCGCGGGTTACGATAAGTTCCAGTCCAGCGAAAGGCAGCAGACCGGCATAGCAAACTCCGCTTTTCTCTTTAAACCTGGTGAGAGGATAGTAGGGCGATATGAAAAGATCATGCTCGTACCGTTCAACGAATATCTCCCACTGCGGGGAAAGATAACATGGCCTCGATGGATCGTGGGGTCCAACTGGAAAAATGCCCAACCCGGGAGCGAGATGACCATCCTGGAGGCGGATGGCCTGAGGTTTGGCGTCCAGATCTGCTGGGAAAACCTCTTCCCCGATCACTTCCGGAAGGTTTCAGCTCAAGGGGTGGATTTTATGGTCAGCATTACCAACGAATCTTTCGTCAAAGCTCCTGCCGCCAGGGAGCAGATGCTGGCTTTTAACATTTTCCGTGCCATCGAGAATCATGTCTCCATCCTGCGTGCGGCTTCAACGGGTATTTCAGCGATGATAAGTCCGAAGGGGGAAATAACAGCAATGATTAAGGATGAGCACGGCAAGCCTGAATACGGCGCTGGAATGCTTGTGGATAAGGTTCAGGCCACCTCCCAACGCTCCTTCTACAATCGGCACGGTGACTGGTTCGTTGTTGCACTCGCCCTGCTCATGTGTGTATATTTTTGTTTCTTACTTGGGGAAACACTTTTCAGACTTAAAAACAGGTGATCAGGCTTTTACGGCCTTTGTTGTATTCGTACCCCTGACTGGGGTTCGTTATAATGATCATGGAGAATCCGTGGGGGATCGGTCCGTGGTCGGGTGCGTGGGAGGGTAAAATAGGGAAGCGACGTTTTAACTGTGTGCTGGCTCTGGGATTTTTTGTGTCTTTGGGGATAGGTGGTGCGGCTCTTGGGGATTCGGCCATGGTCCTACCGAAGGGAGTGTCCTCAGTCAACGTCATCTATTACAACTACTTTGACATCGACGAAAGGTACGACCCCGACGGAGATGCAGAGGACATCGCCGCCAACTACAATGCCGACCTTAACAGCACAGTATTCCCTTCACTGGCTCTCCTGGAGGCTTCGGCGGGTGGTCCTCTGCCCGACGGATCTGCCACCCTGGGACAATCCCTGGTCGATTTCACCCTTAAATACAGGTGGTGGGAGATCGCCTATGCATACGGGCTTTCTGACCGGCTGACCCTGGGAATCCTTATTCCTTACAACAACTCTAAAAACAACGTCAATGCCGTCATCGACAGCACAACAGCTACAGTAGGTGTTATCCCCGTAGTGCCATATCTTGTTCCCACACCCCTCGTAGGGGGGCCAGGGACGCCTTTGACCACACAACAACACAACAGGTCCAGGACCTTCTTGGCGCAGGTCTGGACGCGGACGGCAACGGATCGGTGGATATCCCCGGTTTCGGTTACGATCCCGTCGAATCCTGGTCCGATGGCGGTATCGGAGACATCGAACTCCTGGCTAAGTACAAATTGTATGATGATAATGATTGGAGGCTGGCTTTTACTGGCGGTATCCGAATGCCAACTGGAGACGTTGACGATCCGGACAACCTGGTCGACGTCCCCTTCGGTGACGGCACCACCGATCTCATCCTCCGGTTCCATACGGACTACACAGGTGTAGATAAACTTTTCCTGAACGCTACCTTAAAATACGATATCCAGCTTTCCAGTGAGGAGATTAAAAGGGTCCCGGACGATGTCAACCTCCCACTTACGGCCAACAAGGAAAAGGTTGATCTGGATCTTGGAGATGTCCTTGACCTGGAACTGATGGGAAAATATTCCCTGTCCAGGGAGTGGTCTATTGGGCTCAAGTACAGGTACACGGCCAAGGGCAAGGACAAGGTGGACGGGAATTCCGGATTCGCATACTCCTCCCTGGAGGCGGAGACTGACTTTACATCCCACATGGGCTTTCTCCTCGTGGGGTATTCCACAGTGGGGAAATATATGGATGAGAAGACCGGGATTCCCTTTGACCTGAACCTGGCCTACCGGGACAGGTTCGCGGGGACGAACAACGTGACTGTTTCCCAGTTCATCTCTGTTGATTTCAGTCTGTATTTTTGACGCTGATCAGGGAGGATATTAGGAAAGGCAGGCGGTACTCAGACAGGCTATTCCGACGGCTCGGGCGGGTCCTCGCCGTGGATGCTCTCGCAGGTGACGAGGCGCTCGGTAAGGGTTCTGGCGCGGCGGCTCATGGCCTGAAAGATGGAGAAGATGAGGGAGGCGTCATCGTAGATGGCTCTTATCAGCCGGGTCCGGTCGATCTGCAGGATGCTCGTTCGCCCGTCCGCGGTGGCAGTGGCGTAGCGGGGCATGATCTTGTCGTCGGCAAGGGCGGCGATGCCGAAGGCCTCCCCGGGCCCCACCGCCGCGATCTCGACCTCTCTGCCGTTGGGCAGAGTCGTGACCAGGCGGACCTTCCCTGTCTGAACAATGTAAATGGCGTTGTCCATGTCCCCTTCGCGGAAGATAGCCTCCCCGTGAGCATATTCCCTGCCCAGGAGGTCCGCACCTGAATGATTGCTATCAAAACTGGAGTGTTCCACATGTTCTCCATGGACGTCGGCAGACCGCTCGGACATACCGTTTTCTTGCAAGCTTAACTGCTGACATTTTACATGAATTTATCCAATTCGCTAGCAACGTGTCTGTACATCCGTACAGCATTTCCCCTCCCAGGGGTGTTGCATAAATACTTCACTGCAGTTGGGAGTGTTGCAAATATGTAACACTTGACACCCCTCCCATCCCCATTTTCCGACCACGGATGACCCCCTGGTTATCAGGTTTAATATGGATTTTCTTTTACAAAAGCCCCATTTTAAAAGGCCCAGAGCCGGTAACCTTGTAGCGCACCGTTGTCTGGCGGTTGCCACCGCTGAAACGGCACGCATATTGCTCTATACTTCAGATTAATAGGTGAATGAAAACATTCTGCGGAGGCAATTCGCCAGCAGGTATATAGATCGGGGGAAATGTTATGCACAGCGTGAAAAATTATTTGGTTGGATTAAAAAGGTCCATTTTTCACCGGGGCGAAGATTTTGCTCTTGAGGGCGGGATCTCCTTCGGGCCGGGCAGCGGTGACCCCAAGGGCAATTTCTATAACCCCAGACTCTCCTTTTACTGGGAGCAGCCGGATTCAGTCCAGTTGGATGAAGGCTCCAGTGAGGGAAAGCGGATCCTGAGCAGCTGGTTCTCGAAAATGAGTAAACTGAGAAAGACCGCCTGAGAGAACTTCTAGCGCACTTTAATTTCAGATCACAAAAAGTACGTTGTGATTAACAAGCAGGGCCCCTACCTTCCGGTAGGGGCCCTGCTTGTTTGTTTATGATTACTGGTTATTCGAAGCTTTATTCGAGAGGCGTTGTGCCTTCCTCTTCGTAATTCCAGTTCATGCGGCGCTGGAACTCAAGAGCGATCCAGTTCTTGGTGTCCGCGTCGAGTTTCTTGGTGACCGTTCCTTTGTCTGATCCACACGTTTTTACGCGTGCCTCAAGTTCCTTATCGTGCCACTCCTTGGCATCATGTTTTACATCCTTCATGATGTCCTCTTTGGTGCGCCTGTAGTTCATTCCCGGGATGATCAAGTGATCGTATTCCATGATTCTCACTCCCTTCAACCTCTCCTGCTTTAACGACTCCAAACTATGAAAAGAATTGTTCTTCTCGCTCTTTAAATTTAACTCCTACTGACTCGATTACAACAGTATATAATGAATTAATAATATATGGGGTTTCCTTTTTTATGGAAAGGCAGGTACCGAGGGATCCCGCCGTTGTCGGGACCAAACAGCTGGACAACTGTGAAAGCTGAAAACCCAATCTGGTAATCGCTTATGCGGAAATTCAAAAACCAGTTGAATTTGTTGTTTTTCTTCCTGAGTTCCTCTTGATAAGCTACTAATCTGAGGTAGAATTATGTGTGCCCCAGTTTGGGGAATCCCATCCTGAATCCCATCGTTTGCGCTTTATCCAAATGCCCGATCGTTTCGGCAGATCTGCCATTCACACGGGGGTGCTTGATGAAGCGGCTATTTGTTTTTTTGGCAATTCCGTCAATATATTAAAAACAGGAGAGTCAGACCATGAAATACAAACAACTTGGAAGAACAGGGCTGCTCGTTTCGGAACTGTGTTTCGGGACCATGACCTTCGGCGGGAAAGGTTTCTGGAAAGCCATCGGACAGTTGCCCCAGGCCGCTGCCAACGATCTCATCGACCGCGTGCTGGAGGCGGGTGTCAACTTTATCGACACGGCCAACGTCTACTCCGAGGGGGAATCTGAAAAGATCCTGGGAAAAGCCCTGGGGAAGCGCCGCAAGGATGTCGTACTGGCGACAAAAGTGTTCAGCCGGATGGGTCCGGGGCCCAATGAAACAGGGCTGTCCCGCGCTCACATCATGCAGGCTGTGGAAGACAGCCTGACCCGGCTGGGTACCGATTACATCGACCTTTATCAGATCCACGGTTTTGACGCCCTCACCCCCATGGAGGAGACCCTGCGGGCCCTGGACGATCTGGTCCACTCCGGGAAGGTCCGATACATCGGATGTTCCAACCTGGCGGCCTGGCAATTGATGAAAGCCCTCTGGATCTCCGACAAATGTAATCTGCACCGTTTTGAGAGTCTCCAGGCTTATTACACCATTGCCAGCCGGGAACTCGAGCGGGAACTCGTACCGCTCCTGGAGGACCAGAACCTGGGCCTGATGGTCTGGAGCCCCCTGGCAGGAGGACTTTTAACCGGGAAATTCGACCGGGAGGGCAAGGGCCCCGGCAATGCCCGCCGCGCTGATTTTGATTTTCCGCTGGTGGATAAGGAGCGGGCCTTTGACCTTGTGGACGTGATGCGGGAAATAGCAGAAGATAAGGGTGTAACCGTGGCACAGGTGGCCCTGAGCTGGCTTCTGCACCAGCCCGTTGTCACCAGTGTGATCATCGGGGCCAAAACTCCGGAGCAGCTGAACGAAAACCTCGCCGCCCCGGATGTCCAGCTGTCTCAGGACGACCTGGCCCGTCTTAAAGATGCCAGCGAACTGCCTCCAGAGTATCCCGGCTGGATGATCAATCGGCAATCCAGACACCGCTTCCCGGAAACACCGGAAGACGAGTGATAAGCTAAAGGATCGTAGGGTCGTGCCCTGCCGGGTCGAAGCTTTAGCGAAAACCGATGCCGCTCCTTCGACAAGCTCCCATCGACTGAGCTCAGGGCAGGGCAGGCAGAGGACACGGAGGAATACATGATCTGGGGGAAAGAACGGTTCCTGCGAGAGCAGAGCGTAGAACCCAGAACGCAGAATAAACTGACTACGGATCACGGATCACAAATACAGAACGCTGGAAAAAATCTAACCTTGCGTCATTCCGGGCAACGACCCGGAATCCAGCCTGGATTGCCTGTCCCGAGCCCAGTCGAGGGGTCATGGCGAACCCTAAAACAGTCCCGATTTTTTACTCTTCCTCCCCCTATGGAGGGGGACTTCGGAATAAATAGGATAGGATTTCACCATCCCCTCAGTCCCCTCCCCTCAAGGGAGGGGAGGTTGCGGAAGCGGATTCCTGATAGGAGGATTGAGGTGGGGGTAACTGGAATTCAGCCATGTGAAGCGATCTCAGGTTTTTGAGATCTGAGATCTGAGATTTGAGATTCGCCCTTTTTGCAGGGACACTCTTCGATCACGCCATCGGCGTCACTCAGGGCAGGCACGAGGGTTTCAAGTCCGCTCCCGTTATTGACGGTAGGCCTTAATGAACGACACCTTTAAGCGGAAGGGACCTTTCTGGCGTTGGGATATGAGGAGCCCCAGGGCGACAATGGGTGATGGGTCCAGTTCCGGCGCTCCGGGGACTATCTCGCCGCGAAAGGTGGGGACGAACCGGCCAAAGGGGATCTTCAGCTCCTCCCAGACCCCTGGTTTGGTATTAAAAATGGCTCTGTAAATCACAGAGTCGAAACGCGGCTCTGTGGTCACTGAAAGTTTGTATGAATTCCCGTCACCCATAAAAGAGATTGCGAGACCCTGGTAGTCAGACAGATCGAAGTCCAAGTGTCCGGAGCGCACCGATGCGAACCCTCCCCCGTGTTCCATGGAAACCTCGCCGGTAAAAAGGGCGCCTGATGAATCTTCGTAAAGGAAGGCACTGTTGGAAACCCCTCCCATAACCCGGTCGTCGATGGAACCCCACGATGCGGCGGCTTCGGGTGAACTGAAATCGAACAGTGTAAGTAGTTTGTCCATTACAGGGAAATCCTCCTTTTGTTGTGTTAACCTGAACTTAATCATCATTGCAGATGGCTGATGGGAAATACTGCAGGAATGATATTTAAATTAAAAAGCATGGAAGGACTAAACGGCAAGATCCTCACGTAAGGCGGACCCATTTTGGATGAGATGACACTTAAAGACGAAAACCTGATCCTGGTTACCGAAGCTGATGGCAGCTATTTTGACAAGAGCAACCAGATGTTCGGAAATCTCTTTGACTATATCAAGGGTCATAACATCCCGATGTCTGCCCCTGTGGAGGGCAGCGTTGATGAGGAGGCCCGGATGGTCTTCTACGTCGGGCCCGGTGTTGAGGACGAAGGACTCACCGACGATGGGAAGGTCAGGGTTGTCCGTCTTCCGGAGCGCAAGGTTGCCGCCATGGGAGGGCGGGGATCCTACAAGGAGAAAAACGTCCGAAAATACCTGGATCAACTGGAGGCGTACCTTGCCGGGCAATCCCAATACGAGACTGCAGGCCTTGCCTACACTGTTTTCTGGAACCCGCCTTTCATCCCCTGGTTCCTGCGCCACCTGGAAGTGCACATTCCCGTTCGATCCACTGAAGACGGTCCCGGACAGTAGGATTTTGATGATGCCCGAAACACTCGAGGATCGAGTCCACAAGCTCAACGACAGGCCCCAGGGGGAAGGGCCGGTGGTCTACTGGATGAGCCGTGACCAGAGGGCTTCCGACAACTGGGCCCTTCTTTATGCGCAGCAAAAGGCCATCGAAGCGAAAGAACCCCTGCTTGTCGTTTTTTGCCTGGTCCCTGATTTCCTTGACGCCACCATGAGGCATTACGGTTTCATGCTTCGAGGATTGGAGGAGACTTCAACAGACCTGACCAGGAAGAACATCAGGTTCAAACTGCTGGAAGGCGACCCTGTCTACGAAATTGCCCGGTTCGTGGAATCGTCAGGGGCAGGCCTCCTGGTGACCGATTTCGACCCCCTCAGGATCAAGACCAGGTGGCGGACATCCGTTTCTGAAAAAGCAGGAGTCCAGGTCGCGGAGGTGGATGCCCACAATATCGTTCCTTGCCGAATAGCTTCGGACAAGCAGGAGTTTGCCGCATACACTTTCCGTCCAAAGGTGACCAGGCTCCTTGACCGCTACCTGGTACCCTTTCCACGGCTTAAAAAACACCCTTTTGGAGGGCTGGCAAAAGCTGAACCGTTGGACTGGCAGGCCGTCTCACGGAAGCTGAAGGTGGACCGCACTGTGGGGGAGGTCGAATGGATCATACCCGGCGAAAAGGCCGCCAAGGCAGCTCTGAAACGGTTCCTGAAAAACGGCTTACACAGGTACGATGAAGACAGGAACGATCCAGCCATAGAGGGTCAGTCCGGTCTTTCTCCATGGCTCCATTTTGGTCACCTGTCCCCCCAGCGGTTGGCACTGGAGGTGTCATCGTCAGGAGTTCAACCGGAAGTTACAGCTGCTTTCCTGGAAGAGCTCATCGTTCGCAGAGAGCTTTCGGACAACTTCTGTTTTTACAACCCTTTCTACAACTCGGTGGATGGATTCCACGACTGGGCGAAAAAAACCCATAAAATCCATCGAACCGATCCCAGGCCTTACCTGTATTCATCGGACCAGTTTGAAAAGGCCGGGACCCACGATCCGTACTGGAACGCCGCCCAGAGGCAGATGGTCCAGACAGGGAAGATGCACGGCTACATGAGAATGTACTGGGCCAAAAAGATCCTGGAGTGGTCCCATTCTCCCGGGGAGGCCCTTGAGATCGCTATTAAACTCAACGACCGCTATGAGCTTGATGGCCGTGACCCCAACGGGTACACCGGGATCGCCTGGAGCATCGGCGGAGTTCATGACAGGGCCTGGGGAGAGCGGCCGGTTTTCGGCAAAGTGAGATACATGAACGAGGCAGGTCTCAGAAGAAAGTTCAAGCTCGAGCCCTACCTTGCAAGATACAGTGAATAGCTCTTTTCTATTAAAGCCAGGCCAGCCTGTCGGAGAGGCGAGGGGCAAAAGGTTTACGCCAGGAGAGACCGATGACCTATAAAGAGACTGAATGGATTGAAAGGCCGCGGGTGGGGATAAGCACCTGCCTTCTCGGAGAGAACGTTCGTTACGATGGAGGCCACAAACTGGACCGCTTCCTTCGCGACACCCTGGGAACTTTCGTGGATTACGTTCCCGTATGCCCCGAGGTGGAAGCCGGATTTCCCACCCCCAGGGAGGCGTTTCACCTGGAGGGGGATATCAAGCGGCCCCGGCTCGTCACATCCCGCACAAACGTGGACCACACTGAGCGCATGGAGAACTGGGCCATGGAACGGGTTTCCCAGTTGGAGAAGGATAACCTGTGTGGTTTTATCTTCAAGAGCGGTTCCCCGTCCAGCGGAATGGAGCGGGTCAAGGTGAAAAACGAGAAAGGGATGCCTGATAAGAAGGGCATCGGGATCTTCGCCCGCATCTTCATGGAACGCTTTCCCCTCCTGCCTGTGGAAGAGGAAGGGCGGCTGCACGACATGGACCTGAGGGAGAACTTCATTGAAAGGATCTTCACCCTCATGAGGTGGAAAGAGATGGTCCGCACCTCGCCAACCATGGGCAAGCTGGTTGATTTCCACACTCGCCACAAGATGCTCATCCTGTCTCATAACCAGCAGATGTACAGGGAAATGGGCAGGTTCGTGGCAGGCGGCGCGAAACGTCCCGGGAAAGAACTCTACCAGCGTTACGCGGAGTTCCTCATGATTTCCATGAAATACAAGGCCACGCCCCGCAAAAACAGCAACGTGCTCATGCACGCCATGGGCTACTTCAAGGAAACCCTTTCATCAGACGAGAAACAGGAGATGATCCAGGTCATCGACGACCATCGCCTCGGGCTGACACCCCTCATCGTCCCCATTACCCTGCTGAACCACTACGTGCGCAAGTACGACCAGCACTACCTCAGCGAACAGGTGTACCTGAACCCCCACCCCATGGAGCTCCAGCTCCGGAATCATGTGTGAGGCGGCAGTCGGGATGAACTTCATTGCCGCATTCGCGTAAAGCTACGGCGGACAAGCGAACCCCGACCGCTCGATTATACTCACGGCCGACACGCGGATTTTCAGTCCGCTGCTCTACCGACTGAGCTACCTCGGCATTACGTTTGTTGCTCACCATGGTCACCGTCTGAGATCACGCCACCGGCGTGATCTCTAGTCCCGCCAACGGCGGGAAGCTACCTCAGCTGAATCAGACCCCTTTTTCAAGTCCAGACGGCTTTGTCTGTCAAGGGTATAAGCAAATCTCAGATCTCAGAATAACCTGATCCAGGATCGCAATACCCAGAAAGGCCTTTCTTTGGGCTTTGGACTTTGGCCTTTGGGTTACCGAGGTGTCAGCGCTGCTTGACACGTCGGTTCCAGTCCTCGTACGTAAATCCCCGGCAGTCGGGAAGCGTTTCCCTGTAATCCTCACCGAATTTGTGGAGTGTTTTGGGCACCTGCTTCGGAGCCAATTCGTAAAGCATCCCCATGTAGGACCGGCTCCAATACCAGGTGTCGCGGATCTTCCAGAACCAGACGTTGTCGTAATGGAAGATGTCGATGGGAAGGTCGGGAACAAAGGCGATACCCTGGTCCTGAGCTACGCACATGATTTCGGGCATCTGGAAGACCATCGGCGGCTCGGCTGCGCTTGGATCCATGGGCAGCTCAGACGGTGTACTGGCACAACCGGTAGTAAGGAGAAATAAGGTTAATAGAACGAAATGTGGTAAGGATGTCAAAATGCCCTGCCCCGGATAAGTTTTATTTACATGCATCCCTATTTTGTTTGCCGGATTTTGCTTCTTGAGACGACCGGGACGTATTTGGAAATGACCTCGGATTGGAGATTTCATACCCGGAAACAAGTCCGGTATCCAAGGAAAAGCCTGGCCGGAGTTTTGCTCCGGCCAGGCTTCCGGTATCTGGCAGCGAAGTAAGAATGAACCTATTTGAGTGTCAGGGAGAAGGTCAGAATGTCGATCGTTTCGGCATCGGACATCCCCTTGTCGGCCACGGCGGAGGGCATCATCGATCCGGGGTGGCCCCAGCGGATTTTGTGGAGAGTCTCCTGGGGGTTGTCATTGGCTAGCCATCCAACACCCTGGATGCCTTCCTTGCCCTTGTCAAAGTCTCTCTTGTTGCCGTCCTTCCCGTGGCACGCTGCACAGGCCTTGCTGTAGAGGTTGCCGCCGTTCAGGGCGTCCCCCCTGGCAGTGCCGTCGGAGTTTAAGGCAGAACTGATGTCGATCTGACCTTCCCGGATAAACTTCACCAGAGCCCATACGCTATCACTGTTCGATGCGAGAGCATTGATCGTGTGGGCACTGCCTTTGTCAGTGAGGGCGTCGTAAAGCTGCTGAGGGCTCTTGGTTCTCGCACTGTAAAGCCCATCGATCCCGGTGAAATGAGACCCTTTTTTGTAGCGCCCGTCCTTCCCGATGGAATCCCAGCCGTGACATTCCTTACAGCGCCACGTATCGCCTCCGGATTTTTTGGCTTCAGAAGGGTAGAGGGGGTGATTACCCGAGACCTCGACATCAAGGACCTTGAACCATTTGTCATAGAGCAGCCCACCCACCTGGATGTCCGCCGCCGTATACCCTTGGGGGACCGATTCGGCCATGGCCGCATCTGGGATGTGGAAGATCAGGGCTCCCAAGGTAAAAACCACAGCCGTGAAAGCCACTACCACAATGTTTTTTCTGTTCATTATGGAACCTCCTTTTGGGGAAAAATCCGAGGCAACCTCCACTGTGAAAGAAATCCACGGTTCTCCGATTACTGATCCGAACAACGAAAGCCCTTGCTACTGGCCGCATTTCACGGATTTTTCAGGGAAATGATGGTAAGTCCGCTTATTATAGACGAACAAAATGATATGACAATCAAATAGTTTTCTAGAATAATACTTTATTAACTTATTAGGCCATCAGGTTGGGGCACCCCTTGGGGTCACACATTTAAGAGGCACCTGTCAAGGCACAAAGAAGTTTTTATAGCAGGGGCTTGTCCCCTGCTTTTCATTCCTGATATCAGTTCTCTCGTTGCGCCCTTGATTTCTATTAATTAGGTGTCAGCCTCAGCTGCATCAGTCACCCATCAGGATCAAGGCCATCTCATCAGCCCCTGTCACATTCCGTGACCCGGAAAAACTTCGGTACCGTACCGTGTCCATAAATATTGTTCAGAAATATTCGCTTCCCGTTCGCGTCCACCACTCCAAGATAATTGTTGTTTGCATGTACATCGATTCCAGCATACACTTGCATCAGGCACCTCCTATCGATAGGTTATGAACCACTATGATTATCAGACCTCAGATTCTCAGGTTTTTAGGTTTGAGGTATTTCTAATCTGGCGGACAAGATTCGATGTCATAGATTTTTGCCCGCCTTCGCTTTCAGCTTCGCCGTGGCACCATAAAACTAAAGAGGCCCTACCAAAAAGGTGGGGCCTCTAAGTTTTTGGGTGGCTTGTCAGGTCGAAGCTTCAGCGAAGACCGATGCCGAGGGAACACGCCGTTGGCGTGTTAAACTACATCTCACCGCGTGGCCGGGCGGCCAAGCGGTTCTCATCCGTATCCAAAGTGCAGGCCCGTCTTCGCTTTCAGCTTCGCCGTGGCACTCCTGAAACTAAAAGCCTCCAGCACATAGCACTGGAGGCTTAAGTTTCAGGGTGGTGCCGAGGGACGGAATTGAACCGCCGACACGCGGATTTTCAGTCCGCTGCTCTACCGACTGAGCTACCTCGGCATTGGTCAGACCCCCTTATCTATGACAGATGACTTTGTCTGTCAAGGGTAAGAGCGAATAAGCGATGTAGAATTCAAAACTCAAAATTAAAGATTCAAGATCTACCCTGCTTGCCAAGTCGTGACTAAAGCGAAGACTGGTGAAACAGCTACCTCTGTAAAGCTTCGTTACGGTAGGAAAGAGCGACTGGATTCCGGATACTCACACTATGGCTTATGTGATTTCCGGAATGACAACAAGTGGTCCTCACACGCTGCACTTTACACTTTGCACTCCAAGCGGCGTCAAGGCCCCTGGGTGCGTCGGTACCAGTCCTCGTAGGAGTATTCCTCACAGTCGGGAAGGGTGGTTCTGTACTCCTCACCGAATTTGTGAAGCTTTTTCGGGACCTGCTTCGGAGTAAGTTCGTAGAGCATGCCCATGTAGCTTTTACTCCAGTACCAGGTGTCCCGGATCTTCCAGAACCAGACGTTGTCGAAGTGAAAGATGTCAATGGGGAGGTCGGGCACAAAGGCGATGCCCTGGTCCGGAGCGACGCACATGATTTCCGGCATCTGGAAGACCACCGGCGGTTCAGCTGAACTGGGATCCATGGGCCGCTCCTGAGGAGTCCCGGCACAGCCGGCAGACATCAGGATAACCAGCAGCAATGAACAGGAATATAACCTGATTCGCATTTACGACCCCCAAGATGACAGGTAAAACCTTCAACTCCTATTGTAGCGGAAATAAATCCGAAATCCAAAATTCGAAGAAACAAAACCTTAACGCGGAGGGCCGCTGGAACGCCAACTTTAAGGCATTATCGCAGGGGGCCGCGGTTAAAACGCGGATCTGGAATTTTGTTCAGAATTAACTGCGTAACTCTGCGATTCAGCCTGGGAGTGGCTGATCTGCGTACTCTGCGTTAAAGCTTTTGCCTCATTTATAGAATAAGGCGCTTACGTATGGACCGCAGCGCTATGGTAAAAGCGATAGCGAAGAACGCAAACAGCCACAGGAGGTCAGCGGCGATGACCCACCCCACCTTGCCGGAGAAAAGAGCGCGGCTGGCCGACACTCCGTGTGTGAGGGGAAGGAACCAGGCGAAGGTCTGAGCCCAGGTCGGTAGATTGGTGATAGGAAAAAAGATTCCCGAGAAGAGGAACATGGGGGCGATGATAAGGGTGAAGTAGTAGGAGAAAAAATCGTAGGATGGGGCCCTGGCGGTGACGATCATGGAAAGGGATGAAAAAAGAAGCCCGATGAGGAAAACCAGGACCAGTGCCAGGATGGACCAGAAACTGGTTACCAGGCCGAACAGGGCCATGACCAGGAGCATGGCAGTGCCTGAGAGGAGACCTTTTGTGGCGCCCCACAGGATCTCCCCCGCTACGATATCCTCCAGGGATACGGGGGTCGCAAGGATCGCGTCGTAGGTGTTCTGACGGGTCATGCGGGTGAAGGATCCGAAGGTGCACTCAAAGGTGGCGGCGTACATGGCCGTGGAGCAGATCAGGCCAGGTGCCAGAAACTGTATGTAGGGGATACCGTCAACATTACCCACCATGCGGCCCAACCCCCAGCCCATGGCAAGGAGATACAGGAGAGGCTCCCCCAGGTTGCCCAGGATGCTGGCCTTGTAGAATTTGGTCCACACCTTGGCATCCCGGTACCACACCGTAACAGTTCGCCAGCTGAGGTTGCCCAGCAGCCTTTCTCCCTTCCGGATCATGATCGGCCGGCCGGTGGAAGTGGGTTCGCTCACTCTCTCAGGTCCCTTCCTGTCAGACGCAAAAAGACATCCTCAAGGGTGGCGCGTCGGTGGAGGATGGTCCGGTTCGATTCCAGGGCGAGCCCGGTGAGAACCTTTGTGGCATCCGTCGAATAGAGATACAAGGTGTCCGCCGAGCATTCCACCTCGGTACCCTCGGGGATCACCCCGCCGATGGCGTCCAGGCAGCTTTCCCTGTCCTCATCGTCCCGCAGACGGATCTCTACCACCTCGCTGCCAGCGTATTTGGTGATGAGATCTGAAGGCGACCCTTCAATGAGGATCCGGCCATGGTCCATTATCACCAGTTTGTCACAGAGCTGCTGGGCCTCGTCCATGTAATGGGTAGTGATAATGAGGGTGACCCCCTGGGACTGTAGCTGGCGCAGCTTGTGCCAGATGACGTGGCGGGCCTGGGGATCCAGACCAGTGGTGGGTTCGTCCAGAATGAGCAGCTCCGGTTCGTTGATAAGACCGCGGGCGATGAGGAGTCGGCGCTGCATGCCCCCCGAAAGCTGTTCGATGGGACTGTGAGCATGATCGGCCAACTGGACGAAAGCCAGCAGCTCCATGGCCCTGCTCCGGGCTTCTTTGTAAGGTATGCCGTGGTAGCGGGAGTAGATGAGAAGGTTCTCGAGCACCTTAAGGTCTGCGTCCAGATTGTTCTCCTGGGGCACCACCCCGATACGTGCTTTGACCTTCCTCGCGTTGGCCATAACCTGCATGCCCAGCACAGACAGGGACCCTTCCGTAACCGGCAGATGGTTGGTGATCATCCTCATGGTGGTGGTCTTACCGGCGCCGTTGGGGCCCAGGAACCCGAAGCACTCGCCTTTGCCCACATTAAAGGAAATACCGTCAACTGCGGTGAAGGAACCGAAGCGCTTTGTTAAATCTGATGCGGTAAGAACTGTAGTCATGGTATTAGATCCAAAATCCCTATTAATCCAAGATCCAAAAAAGTTATATTTTCGTCGTCCCTATTCTGAAAGGTTAACCGATTTCCACCCATTACTCCCACACACCCATACTCCCATACCTGCAAAAGTCCCGCAACGAACACTCAATGCAGAGTGGGACTTTTGTTTTGCACATGAGTTTACAGTGCAAAACAATTAAAGCGTGGTACTCGTTGAACATCTGGACATCGTGTTCAATGTTGTCCATGAAAAGGCTCTGAACTTCGTGGTACTTTGCCTTTTCGGTACATAAACCCAGCCGTGAGAAAAGCCGTATCGTATAGGCATCTACGACGAAAACAGGGCCCTGGAGGGCGTAGAGGAGAATGGAATCAGCGGTTTCCGGCCCGATACCGTTCAGGGAGAGAAGCTCTGCCCTCAGTTCACCGGTATCGCATTCTCTCATACAGGACAGGTCACCCGGATACCGGTCCATCAGAAATTGGCAAAAACTCCTCAGCCTGGCGGACTTCTGACGGAAATAGCCGGTAGACCGTATGGCTTCCTCCAGACGATCCGGAGTAAGGGAGAGGATGCCTTCCGGCGTCAACTCGCAGACCTCTCTGAGATTTGCCATGGCCTTTTCAACGTTTGTCCAGGAGGTGTTCTGAGTCAGGATCGCCCCCAGCATGACCTCGAAAGGGGTGTCGGCAGGCCACCACGATTGGGGGCCGTACTCTTCCTGGAGACGAGTGTATATCTGGTAAAGGAGATCAGATTGGCTCATGGGCGGGGGGGAGTATATCTCATATCTCAAATCTCAGATAATCAAGGCTAGATGGTATCATTTTTATATTTTCTACCGCCAATGTTGATAGAGTCGCAAAAAGTCCAATCCGGGACTTTTCGCTCCACGGAAAGGGAAAAGCGTCATTTTCCCTTTCCTTACAAATCAATGACTTACGGAGTGAGTCATTGATTTGGGCGCCCCGCGCGGGGCGCATTGATGACTTTTTGCGAAGTCATCAATGTTTGATCTCCTAATATATCTGATCAGCCCTGAGAGTTGTTTACTGATGGATGTCACCTTTTCCCTGACATGATTGCCTCCTCATGGATTGCGGTGAATTATGAGGTAGGACATTTGAGATCTGAGATCTGAGATTAGATCTTTATTACTTCCGTTCCAGCGATCTTATCATGCCAGGCCTGATTCTTTTTATCCCACAGGGCCCAGAGAAAACCGAGAAAAGTCATGAAGAAGACGGAAACGGTGTAGCCGAGAGTCCGCAAAAAGGCGCGTCTGTAGCCGACCGGGGAACCATCTGTGAGCTGGACCCGGATCCCCATCAGCATTTTCCCCAGGGTCTGTCCCCCTTCCCCCGTTAAGAGGGTGAAGTAAAGTAAAAAAAGAACAGTTGAAAGGAATAGAGCGATATCCAGGTGGCCCATCCCTGGCTCGGTACCGCTGCCAATCCTGTAGGCGAACCTTACGATGTCCGCGATGATACTGAGTGTGAGCCAGTCAATGGCAAAAGCCGCCAATCGCCGGAAGAACCCTGCCCTGACCACGAACTGTTCCTTCCGGGTGAACTGCGTTCCGATCATCCCGGAGGGGGTGGACAATGAGCCTCTCAAAGGCTTTTTACAGGATGTGCAAAATATTGTGCCGTGGTTAATGGCTCCGCAGGAAGGACAGGTACGGGTCATGTAATATACTCCTCGGGAAAGGTCTAATCTCAAATCTCATATTTCAAATTACAAACAAACCGTAAAAAGGCCAGTTATTCGTCGATGGAATGCGCATTAATCTGTATTTCTGAGATCTGAGATCTCAGATTATTACATGTCTCCCCACAGATACTGAAGCAAGGCGGCACCGGCAGTGACAGCGGTTTCCGTGCGAAGGACTCTGGAACCCATCCCGGCAACCGTAAACCCTTTATCCTTGAGCAGCTCCACCTCATCGACGGTCAGGCCGCCCACGGGACCTATGACCATAAGAGCGGATCCAGGAGGATCGATCCCCTCCGTCACCTCTTTCAGATGCCTGACAGTTTTTTCTTCCCAGAAGACCACTGAAAGGTCGTGAAGGTCGGTATCAAGCTCTTTTAATGGTAACGGCTCGGAAATGACGGGGAAGCGGGACCGTTCACACTGTTTGCAGGCTGAGACAACAACACGCTGGAGTCTGGGGAGCCTTTTCCACCCCCCCTTGATCTTCACTTCGGTCCTTTCGGTGATCAGCGGCCAGAAGGCTGAAGCGCCAAGCTCAGTGCCCTTCTGTATCGCCCAATCGAAACGGTCACCCGGTACGATCCCCATGGCAATGGTAAGCCTGAATGAAGGGATGGGCTCAACTTTCCTGTCCGAAAGTGTGAGGGTACCCTTCTCTTTCTCCATAGACTGGACCAGGGCGTTCCATGAGACTCCCTCACCATCCACGATCTTCATCGCGTCTCCGGTACCCAGTCGGAGAGTCAAGCGGGCGTGCCGCAGTTCATCGCCGGTGAGGGTACCGGTATCCCCTTTGATGTCAGCGGGAGGAATGTAGAAAGTATGTAAGGACATAAGGCTACCCAAGTCGCTCGTTCGTGCGTTAATGCGTTAAGCGTGCTTGCGATCAGATCCTACTCACGTACCCACGTACGCTCTACTCACTTACGGATTTCGCCTGTTACTAACGCTCTCCCCACCGATGCCCCAGTTGTCGGTGTCCACTTCGTCGATGACCACCACCGTGGTGGCAGGGTCCTTGTTCAGGACCTTTACAAGGAGATCCGTGGCACCTTTTATTAGGGCGGCCTTTTGTTCGGCGGTGGCGCCGTCTTTGGTGATCTTGATGTTAACAAAGGGCATGGAAATCCTCCGGATTTCAGTTCCATGTTCCAACTTCCAGGTTTCAGGAAAGACAATACAAGAAGAGGAATAGTACCTCATGGAGGTTGTTTTATAGAACAGATATTAATTGTCCTAATGGGTCTGGTTTGAGTTTCCAATGCTAAATACGAAATCCGAAACCCCTTACTCGTTTCCAATTGGGGAAACGAGTAAGGCCGCCACCCACACCTTCTCGTTCATGATGCGCTCCACCCTGAGGCCGCACCGGGTAAACGCCTCCATAACCTCTTCACTCTCATCTTCCAGGAGGCCTGAGATGATCAGGATCCCGCCAGGTTCAAGGTGCTCAGCCATGTTTGAAGCCAGCCTTTTGAGCAGTGATGCGGAAAGGTTGGCTGTGATGATGCTGTATAAACCTTCAGCGGTTTCGATGCCTCCCTCCGCCACCCGGACACGATCATCAGCGTTGTTGTTTTGAACATTGTCACAGGCTATAACAGCGGCCATGGAATCGATGTCCACCGCGAGGACATCCCCAACGCCGAGGAAGGCCCCGGCAATGGCCAATATGCCGGACCCGGTTCCCAGGTCGAACATCCGTTCTGGAGCCTGGTCGCCGATACAATCATTGAGTAATACCAGGCACATCCTGGTTGTGGCGTGGCTCCCGGTTCCGAAGGCCAATCCCGGGTCAAGAACGACCTCCTGGTCACCGGTGGGAGTACACCACGTAGGTCGAATTACAAGCCTGTCTGAAATGCGCACGGTAGTGTGCTGGGACCGGAAGACAGCCATCCAGTCCTCTTCCGGAAGCTCCTCAATTTCGTATCGCGAGTCATCAGGAAGCAGCTTCATCTCCACGAGGTCGCTCAACTGTTTCTCGATCCGCAGCAGGTGGTCTTCCCTTTCACCAGGTTCCAGAAAGGCGTCTATAACGCTAAGCCCGGATTCCGTCCGGAGGCACACGCCCCTACCGGTCAGGGTTGTGAGGAAATCTGATACGGGATCTTCCCTCTCCGGTGGAACTCTAACGGTAACCTGTGTCCAGATGCGCTGATCCATCTTTACATCTTAACACAACACCATTAATCCCACGAAAACGGCGTGAAACATCGGTTCAGCTTGACATTGGCTCTGATTTGTGCTCTATTTCACATCGAAGGGAAGGGCGCTTCTCTTCAGGGGGGGACCCGGGGTAGAGATATCCCGGGTTTCTTATGTCTGCATGCTAAAACCCGGGATCAGCTTTCAGAAGACAGTAATCAGACTAAATCTCCAGTAAGTAATTCAGGAGCGCATATTTGCATCTGATTGGAAGATTGTTATTTGTCTGGCTACTGGCTACTCAGAGAAACACTGAGCAGTCATTGCTCAGTGTTTCTCTGACGGCTTAAACACGACCTCCGCCTGGATCATCTTCTCAAACCTCGACAAGATCCTCCTCACATCGGCCGACGTTCCTAACTTCAGAGCTCGGCGGGCAGCGCGCAGGCAGTCCTCGTGCCGGATAAGGCGGATGGACCGTTTGATAAGAGGTATGGAAGAGGCGTTCATGGAAAGCTCGTTGATTCCCAGGCCTATGAGCAGTGGTGTCCAAAGTGGATCCGCTGCTATCTCCCCGCAGACAGCGATGGGCACCCCCGCCTCCCTTGCCGCTCTGGCGGAGATGGAGATGAGGTTTAAGACGGCCGGGTTCATAGTGTCATAAATGTGGGCTACCCTTTTGTTGTTCCGGTCCACCGCGAGTGTGTACTGGGTGAGGTCGTTGGTACCCAGGGAGAGGAAATCCACCTCCCGTACCAGAACCCCTGCCAGGAGGGCTGCGGAGGGAACCTCGATCATAAGTCCAATCAGTACGGAGCCGTTGTAAGGGATCTTTGAGGACTTGAGCTCCATCCTGGATTCATCCAGGAGCCTCCGGATCCCTTTCACCTCCTCAAGAGTGGATACCATGGGTATGAGTATGCTCACCGGCCCGTGGCGGGCAGCCCGCATGATCGCCCGGATCTGGGTCTTGAAGATGTCCACTTTCTCAAGGCACATCCTGATGGACCTCCAGCCCAGGAAGGGGTTTTCCTCAACGGGGAAATTCAGATAGGGGATGTTCTTGTCACCTCCCACATCCAGGGTTCTGATGTTGACCATCTTTCCCTCCGCCCCCTCCACCATGGTCCGGTATATCCTGTACTGTTCGTCCTCGGTGGGCAGGATGGGGCGGGCCATGAACGGAAGTTCTGTGCGGTAAAGGCCGATCCCCTCTGCACCGTAGTATTCAATAAATTTAAGATCGGACAGCAGACCGACGTTGGCCATCAGATCAACTTTATACCCGTCAAGGGTTACAGCCGGCAGCTCCTTTTCGCTGACAAGCTCCACAACGTGCTTTGTATAGTCCTTCAGCAGTCGCTTGTATTCTTTTACGATGTTCTCGTCCGGGTTTATGAATATATTGCCTGTGTTGCCGTCCACGATGATGTAATCACCCGGTTGTACGACCTCGATCAGTTCCTCAACCCCCACCACGCAGGGTATCCCGAGGGAACGGGACAAAATGATGGCGTGGGAGGTGTGGCCCCCGGCCGATGTGGCGACACCCTGGACCTTTTCCGTGGAAAGGACGGCAGCGTCCGAGGGGGTGATCAATCTGGTGATGAGGATGCCTTCTTCGTGGAAATGGAGAGAGCCTTCCCTGGATTGGTCGGAGAGCAGGCGTATCACTCTGCGTCCCACATCCTCAATATCAACGGCTCTGTCCCTGAGATACTGGTCATCCATATCCTGAAAACTTTTCAGATATCCTGCCAGAACACTTTTGACTGCGTATAGCGCAGTCGTTCCGGAATCGATAACTTCGGAAACCTTCTGATTAAAGCCCTGGTCTTCCAGCATCATCAGGTGGATATTGAATATTTTGGCATCTTCCTCACCCAACTGCTCCTGCACACGCTCACGGAGATCCGCTATCTCTCTTTGCCCGGCTTCAGCTGCCTCTCTGAACTTTTTCTGCTCTCCCTCCGGATCATCCGTATGCTCTTCGACGATATAGTGAAAATCGTCGGAGATCTCCATGAGAACAGCAGGCCCCATGGCGATGCCCGGGGTGGCAGAGGTTCCGCGCAGGACGAGGGGGGAGCGCTCAGGTTCGGGAGAGGATGAGGTGCCCAGGCTCCCCGTTGTTAACTCACGCAGAAGCCTCGCATTGACCACGACTCCCGCAACCTGGCCCGCTATGGTGTTAAAAAACTGCAGCTCCTGGGTATTATAGGTTTTGTTTTCGAGGTCCTGGACCACCAGAACGCCGATGGGACTCTTGCGGCTGATGAGGGGGACACCCAGGAAGGTTTTGAACTTTTCCTCCCGGGTCACCGGGAAGTACTTGAAACGGGGATGCTCGTGGGCGTCTCGAACAAGAAGGGAGGTCATGCTTTGGAAAACCAGCCCCGTGAGCCCTTCGGAGGGTTTCATTTCAACTTTCCTTATGGCTGCTGGGTCCAACCCTTCTGTCGCTACCAGAACGAGCCGGTTCTTTTCCTCATCATACAGGTACAAAGAGCAGACATCGGTGTCCATCTCCATCTTTACCAGTGAAACAATGTTGTCTACTGTTTCCCTGAAATCGTGAGAATCACCGATCACACGGGTGATGCGGTCGAGCAGGCCCATCTGCAATTTAACAGAGCTCACGTAGGGTTGTTCCTTTCCGGCGTCATTCTCAGGATATTTTCCACAAAATGAATATCCTGTATTCGATAGCTTCAATATACCTTGAATTGCCTTTCCTTGCCAAGGAAAGGCATGGCGATGCCACTTGTTTTTCGCATCGCCAGTGTCTGGAAAGGGCAGAACGCAGCACGCAGAACGCAGGACGCAGGGCGAAGGGCGCAGAACGACGGACGAAGGGCGTTGAAACCTTCCGATTTGAGGACTGAACAACTGAGCGACCTGGCCAAAAACTGCCATCCGGAACACAGAGCGCAGATTAAATCAAATTAGGCCGGATTTAACAGGGATAAAGGGGATGCAGGGGATAAGAAAAATCTGTAACGGCGTATCGGGGAAAGAGCACAAAGGAAGAAATAAGTCGGTTGTGAAAAGGCATTGGAATCTGGATGTTGGACTGTTTTTTCCTGCACCCTGCACTTTGCACACTGCACTGATTCTCCCATCCCTTTCATCCCCTTCATCACTGTAAAAAGGGCGAATCTCAGATCTCAGATCTCAAAAACCCGAGATCGCTTCACATGGCTGAATTCCAGTCACCCCCACCTCAATCCTCCTATCAGGAATCCGCTTCCGCAATCTTCCTTTCCCTTGAGGGGAAGGGACTGAGGGGCGGGTGAAATCCTATCCTATCTATTCCGAAGTCCCCCTCCATAGGGGGAGGAAGAGTAAGGAATCGGGACTGTTTTAGGGTTCGCCATGACATCTAGCCCGCATTATTCATGATGGTGATGAGATGTGAGCTAACTGTGTGGCAAATATGGATAAATGGGAATGGCACGATAAACCTCGTGAATAGTCCGGGCTAGACACTAGCTGACAGGATGTGCTCCTGCCAACTACAACGCGCCCGCGTCCGAAAAAGAATAATAAGACCGCGCGGCTACGATCACGTGGTCCAGCATCCTTACCCCCATGAGGGAGGATGCCTGGCTTATCCTTTCGGTGAGAAGCCTGTCTTCCAGTGATGGTGTCGGATCTCCCGATGGATGGTTGTGGAGGCATATGATGCTGGGGGCGGACCTGATAACCGCCTGCCTGACCACTTCAGAGGGATGAATATGGACAGTGTTGACGCTTCCCAGGGCACAAAGGTCCTCGGAAAGGATCCTGTTGCGTGTGTTCAAGGTGAGAACCATAAACTGTTCTCTGGGCAAAGAGACCAGCCGGGGACGGAACAGGTCATACACATCTTTGCTGCAGGAGATAGACAGCCCCTCAGCAGGTTCATAAACCAGCTGCTGGAGCAGCTTTGGCAAAGCCAGGATCGCTTCAGCCCTGCGCGGGCCGATGTGCCGCATCCTGAGAAGACTTTGTCTGTCCAGGTGAAGAATATCGCTGATGCCGCAGTGGCGCAGCACCTCCCTGGCCGCCCGGTGGCCTATTATGGGTGAAAGGGTGGTTACTCCCGTCCTGTCATCTTTCCGGGTCATTCATATCCTCCAGTGTGCTGTTAACCCATCAGGATACCGTTAACGAAATGTGCCCTGAATAGACTTTTGTTCGCTCATCCGATATAACGCCATTCAAGATGAGTGCCATAATCCCTAGGTCGTTGATTATTAAGGATGAGATCCCTGTTGTTACCAGTGGTGAGCTGGACGTAGTAGATATCACCGGGGAGATCGGGCAGTCCATCAACAGGTCTGGTATCAGTGATGGGGTGGCCCATCTTTTTGTAGCGGGGGCCACGGCGGCTCTTACCACCATCGAGTACGAACCCGGGGCTGTTGCGGACCTGCAGCAGGCGATTTCAAGGATGGTCCCCATGGAAATGGAGTACGCGCACAATGCCAGATGGGGAGATGGTAATGGGCACTCCCACATAAGAGCGGCTATGCTGGGTCCTGATATCACTGTACCGGTTCGTAACGGAAGTCTTCTGCTGGGAACCTGGCAGCAGATAATCCTGGTTGAGTTCGATACGAGGAGCAGAAACCGGAAAGTCCACCTCACCGTTATGGGGGAAGGTACTCTCAAAGAGGTTTAATATGAAGATCATGGGAACTGATGACCTGAAAGGATTTCTCCGCTTTGCCACGAACCCGCAGAAGCAGACGGAGAATGACCGTATTACTCTAACTGTTCTGGATGTGGAGCAGATCGTGGGGGAAGGCAGGATCGACCCTGTTGAGGGTAAGTCTGAGCAGGCAAGGCGGGTCAAGAGGCCCTTAAGAAAATCATCCCAGGATCCGGCCGGTAACTGGGATCTGGTTCAGGGGGCCTACTGGGTGACCTACAACGAGACAGTTGAGATACCCGATGGAAGTGCCCTTATCCTGCAGCCCCACGAGGAGTTGACGAAAAACGGCTTGTGGCACCCGACCCTGGTGGCCAGGGATTGGGCAGATGTCCCGGGGATCCTTCTTGTGGTCACGGCAAGAGGTGTACGGCTTATGGAAGGTTCGCCGATCTCCACGGGGTTTATTGTTGAGTGAACCGTGAACCGTGAGCCGTAAAACCTGGATACTTAGACACCTAAATACGAGACCATTACTGCAAAGTGTGGGAAACAGTCCACAATGTACTGCCTCGGTAACCTCCTGTTTTTCAATATATTATAGCCCTTTAGCCCCGATTATCACACTCTCTCGTTTAATGCCTTGCCTGAATATCTGGATGCTGATCTTATCCCAGGGTCAAAGGTTCCCTCTGCGTCCCTTTGCCTGTCCCGAGCATGTCGAGGGGCGACCTCTGCGTTTCAGATTTCAACCTGGTTCTTCAGAAGTGAACTTGACTTTATCGCGGGCGTTTGGTATTTGCATTACATCATGAATATCAAAGACCAGTTCAACAGCGCATTCAATGCTAATTGGTGGTGGCACAGGAAAACTCCAGGGGAGCGTCCGTGCCGTTGATCCGGTAATTTGTACCAGATGACTAAACCGCGGGTTCTCTCGAACCCGCGGTTTTTTTTGGGGTCGCGGGTAACGCGGCCCCATTTTTTTCTGGAGGAGATCATGGAACCAGCTGCTCAAGCTTCCGATAAAAGGCTTTCGCTCACAGGCGCGGCCATGGAGCTGTCCTACGACCTTGGCGAAATGCCTCATCTGTACAGGGCACTTTCCGCCTTCGACCCTGTCGCTTTTCTCGAGAGCCGTGAAGGGACCGAGAAGAACGCCAGGTACGGTATTGTCGCCGCGCGGCCTTTGCTGACTGTCACGGGGAAAGGCAGCGATTACGAGGTCGTGGATGATTCGGGTGTGAAAACCGCTCACAGTGTCCGAGACCCTCTGCAGCTGCTTCGTTCATTGCAGCCCGATGTCCATCTGCCGGATATGCTGGACCACTACCGTTATGTCGCAGGGTGGGTGGGATCCCTTGGTTATGAGGTTTGTGAGATGTTTGAAGGGATCGAGCGGGCCCCGGCTGACGATATTGATCTGCCCGATACAATTTTCTACCTGCCCTCCCTGGTGATCCTCAAGGATGCCACGATCCGGCGGCTCACCCTTGTGTGCGTCGAAAGGAGTGAGGCTGCGGCTCGGCAATTGATGGAAGAGGTGTCAAATCTTCTGGCGGAACATCCTCCCGAGGATGCTCCTGTTTTGAACGGTGAGGAGAGGGTAGCTACGACCAGCTTCCCGGAAGCGGATTTTTTAAGCGCGGTATCAGAATCCAGAAGGCTTATTCATGATGGGGAACTGATCCAGGTTGTCCTTTCCAGAAGGTGGGAAGTGGATGGAGCCCCGGATCCGGAAGCTGTTTATGGGGTGCTGTCTGACCTTAACCCATCCCCCTACCATTTCTACCTCAAAATGCCCGGTGGAGTTCTTTTTGGAGCTTCCCCCGAGCTGCTGGTTCGGAAGGAGGACGAGGTCCTTACCGTTCGGCCAATTGCCGGGACAAGACCCAGAGGTTCCAATAAAGAGGAAGATGCTGCTCTTGAAAAAGAGATGATGGAAGACCCCAAAGAGAGGGCCGAGCACACCATGCTGGTTGATCTGGGACGGAACGATCTGGGTCGTGTGTCTGACCCGGGCAGCGTTGAGGTTACCAGGAGGATGCTTGTTGAGCGATATTCTCATGTCATGCACCTTGTTTCAGAGGTCAGGTCGCGAATAGCCGAAGGCAAAGACTCCTTTGATGTGGTTCGGTCCTGCTTTCCGGCCGGGACTGTCTCGGGGGCACCCAAGATCAGGGCCATGCAGATCATAGCTGAACTGGAACCGGTGGTGCGGGGGCCTTACGCGGGAGGCGTGGGATATTTCGATGTGCGCGGCAATATGGATTTCTGCATTACCATAAGGTCTATCTTCTACTCTGGAGGAAAGGCATACATTCAGTCAGGAGCCGGGATCGTCGCCGACTCGGTTCCCGAGCGGGAGCGGGATGAGATCGCCCACAAGGCGGCCGCTATGGTAAGGGCGTTTGGGAAAGTGAGGTTTGAAGAGGAAACCAGGGCGCAGGGCGTAAAACCATCGCGTGGTGCGGAAAGACGGGAGCCAGAAGCCGGGAGCCTGGAGCCGGGAGAAAACCCGACTGAGCGACAGCCTAGGCGAAAAGACTACTGATTAAAATGCAGAAGTCAGAACTCAGGGACGCATCCTTTTATTTTATAAGGTTCTCTACTGGATCCTGACTCCTGGGTACTGGATCCTGATGCGACACAAAGGAGCAATACAATGGTCTTCATTATCGATAACTACGATTCGTTTACCTACAACATTTACCAGTCCATCAGCACCATGGCGGACCGTGTGGAGGTTGTGCGGAGCGATAAAATAACGATCGGGGAGATGGAAAAGATGCCCATCACCCACCTTGTGATATCCCCGGGGCCCGGACGCCCTGAAGGAGCCGGGATCAGTATGGAGGCGGTGAGCGTTTTTTCCGGCCAGATCCCGGTTCTGGGTGTTTGCCTGGGTCACCAGACTATCGGTCAGGTCTTCGGTGGACGGGTTGTCCACGCCGGGCAGCTCATGCACGGGAAATCCTCCCTCATATCCCATGCGGGCAACGGCTTGTTCGCGGGGTTTCCCAACCCCTTTGAGGCCATCCGGTATCACTCTCTTGCTCTTGAAAGAGAGACGCTGCCTGAAGTCCTGGAGGTAACCTCATCATCGGATGACGGTGAGATCATGGGTGTCCGACACCGTCTTTATAACGTGGAGGGCGTCCAGTTTCACCCGGAATCCTTCGGCTCGGTGGGTGGCGATGCCATTTTTGAGAATTTTCTCATGTCAAGTGGAGGTGTGCGTCATGCTGCGTGAAAGCCTGAATAAAGTTGTTGAAGGACAGAGCCTGGATGCGGAAGCCATGACAGCTGCTGTCGGTGTGATCATGGAGGGACAGGCCACCGGAGCCCAGATCGGAGCTTTCCTTACCGCGCTGCGGCTCAAGGGAGAGACCGGGGAAGAGATCGCGGGCGCAGTTACGGCTTTGAGGGATAGGAGTGTAAAACTGCCGGGCATTAAGGATGGCAAGGGTAACGGTCTTATCGATACCTGCGGAACCGGGGGAGACGGAGCAGGTACAGTGAACGTTTCCACCCTCGCGGCGCTGACGGCCGCTGGAGCGGGCGCCCGTGTGGCCAAGCACGGCAACAGGTCGGTGTCGAGCCTGTGCGGGAGTGCGGACCTCCTGACGGCGCTGGGAGTTCGCATCGATGTCTCTCCAGAAGTGGCGGCCCGGTGCCTTAAAGAGGCTGGTTTCGCCTTCCTCTTTGCTCCTCTCTATCACCCGGCCATGAAATCGGTAGCTCCTGTGCGCCAGGAGATGGGCATCCGGACCCTTTTTAATCTCATCGGCCCCCTCTGCAACCCGGCTGGTGTAAAACACCAGGTCATGGGCGTTTACTCTGAGGATCTGGTGGAGCTTATTGCCGGAGTTCTGGGTAAGCTGGGGTGCGAAAGAGCCATGATAGTGGCCTCCAAGGACGGTCTCGATGAGATCTCCGTGTGCGCCCCCACCACCATTGCCCACCTTTACCAGGATGGGACCATTGAGGTAACAACGGTGGACCCGGATGATCTTGGAATAAAAACCCATCAGCTCGACTCTCTTAAAGGCGGAGAGCCGGAGCACAACGCTGTATTGTCTTTGGAGTTGTTGAAGGGGGCACACGGTGCGGTAAGGGACGCGGTTATCGTCAACGCCGGTGCAGCCCTCGTGGTTTCCGGGAAAGTCCCTGACATGCAGGAGGGGATGAAAATGGCAAAGGAGTCCATCGATTCCGGCCGAGCGTTAAATGTTCTGGAGACAGTGAAGGGCATAACCGCTTCAGAGGGTTTAACATGAGCAGCTTTCTTGAAAAGGCGGCTGTTTCCGCCCGATCCAACCTTGCAGACTGGAAAAGGAGGTTTCCGGACCCCGCAGCCATGGATCGGGTTCACCCCCCTGTATTTCTGCCTCCGGGGGGCGACAGATGCGGCGTCATTGCCGAGGTCAAGAGGCGAAGCCCCTCCCGAGGAGACATTATGGGCCAGGCCGATCCGGTCACCTTTCCGGGGTACTACACCAGGGGAGGCGCCGAAGCCGTGAGCGTTGTCGTGGAAGAACAGTATTTCGGCGGCTCTCCTGAACTGTTTGGTGAGATCTTCCGGCATGCCTCCCTTCCTCTCCTGTGGAAAGATTTCGTGGTCGATCCTTATCAGATCCATCTCGCCGCAGGGCTTGGAGCTTCGGCGGTACTGCTGATTGCGGGAATGCTTTCCGATGCTGAGATGACTTCTTATATGGGTATTGCCCGGGAGGATGGTTTACGAGCGCTTGTGGAGGTGCACGACGGTGCCGAGCTTGAACGTGCTGTTGATGCTGGTGCGGACCTTATAGGGGTCAACAACAGAAACCTTATCACTCTCCAGGTGGATATTGAGGTGTCAGAGCAGTTGGCCGGGAAACTTCCGCCGGGGGTACAGTCGGTCTCGGAAAGCGGGATCCGGACTCCCGAGGATGTGGCGCGGATGGCGACCCTTGGATACCGGGCGGTCCTCGTCGGCGAATCCCTGGTGACGGCGGAAAATACGGGAAAACTTCTGGAGGAGATGGTGGAAGCTGGGAAACACGTACGTGCGTAGAGCGAAGGGCGTAGGGCGGGGAGACACGTGCGTGCGTAGAGCTTGCGTGCGTAGAGCGAAGGGCGTAGGACGGAAAATGCGTAAAGATGGGGAGAGTGGATGAGAGGGAGAGGGGGAGAAACCTGGAACCTCCTATGTTGTCATTGCGAGGAACACCGAGGTGGTCGAGGGTGACGCGGCAATCTGAAGTCAAAAACAAGATCCGTCTCGCGCAGAGCCGCAGGGTTCGCAGGGGAAACCAACAGCCCGGCAGGATTTAACTCTGATCTGGTTTGAACTTTACCGCGTTCTCTGCGTCTCTAGCGATCACGCCGAAGGCGTGAGAGCGGGCGAGAAACAGTTTTTTTTGAGATATGAGATTTGAGATGGTGAAAATATGAGTTGTCTCAAAGTAAAAATTTGCGGGATCACTCGACGACAGGATGCCCTGGACGCATGCGAAATGGGAGCCGATATCCTGGGTTTTAACTTCGTGCCGGCTAGTCCCCGATACCTGAACCCATACACAGCCAGGGAGATCATATCCCGGCTGCCGCCTTTCGTGACAATAATGGGTGTCTTCGCCGATGAGGAGCTGTCTGTTCTGAACGACGTGACGACCTTCCTGAAACTTGACGCGGTGCAGCTCCATGGCAGTGAAGATGGCCAATATTGCCGCATGGTGAAAGGTCCGGTGGTCAAGGCGATCCGGGTGTCTTTGCCATCGGATCTGGAAGGGCTGGACGAACTCGATGTTTCAGCATATCTTCTGGATGCCAGAGTGGAGGGTCTGCTGGGTGGATCAGGCCAGACGTTCCCCTGGCAGTTGGCAAGGAAGTTTTGCCGGGAGCAAAGGGTTTTCGTAGCGGGAGGACTGACCCCGGAAAATGTGGGCGATGCCGTTGGAACCTTGACCCCTTACGGGGTGGATGCTGCCTCCGGTGTGGAAACCCAGCCCGGGATCAAGGATCCTGTTCTCATGGAGCGGTTCATCAGAGCTGCCAGGTGCGCCGGTGTGGAAAACGGAGGAGGATGTAGTGAAACTGCTTCTTGAAAACCCTGACCAGGAAGGCTTTTTCGGGCCCTTCGGAGGGATCTATATGCCGGAGATCCTGATGCCTGCCGTAAAGGAACTGGGCAGCGCCTTCGAGGAGGCCCGGGCCGATGAGACCTTCAACCTTGAGCTTGCCAGGGTCCTGAGGGAGTTCTCAGGGAGGCCGACCCCTCTTACCACTGCGGCTCGCTTTGCCGGATCAGGCCAGGATCTTGTATTGGAGCTCAAGAGAGAGGACCTTAACCACACGGGCGCCCACAAGATCAACAACACTCTCGGCCAGGTGATGCTGGCGGTGCGGATGAAAAAGACGCGGATCATAGCGGAAACCGGTGCCGGACAGCACGGTGTAGCGACAGCCACTGCGGCTGCTCTTTACGGTCTGCCCTGTGTTGTTTACATGGGGGTGGAGGATGTCCACAGGCAGGCCCCCAACGTGGAGAGAATGAAACTTCTTGGAGCCGAGGTCAGGCCTGTGCACCAGGGAGCGGGGACGTTAAAGGACGCTGTCAATGAAGCCCTCAGGGACTGGGTTCGCAACGTTGACGACACCTACTATGTCCTGGGCTCTGCCGTGGGTTCGCACCCTTACCCGGTCATGGTCCGGCATTTTCAGTCTGTCATCGGCAAGGAAGCCAGGGAGCAGTTTCAGGATAAATACGAAGGGCTGCCGGATGTGCTGGTGGCATGTGTGGGGGGAGGCAGCAACGCTGTCGGTCTTTTCCACCCCTTCCTGAACGACCCGGTGCAGATGATAGGCGTGGAAGCCGGAGGTACCGGGTCCTCACCGGGAGAGCACGGAGCTTCATTGGGTCTGGGTAGTCCCGGTATTTTCCACGGCAGCCTCAGTTATCTTCTCCAGAACGATGACGGGCAGGTCGTCACGGCCCACTCGGTGTCGGCAGGTCTCGACTATCCGGGGGTGGGCCCCGAACACAGCTACTGGAAAGATGAGGGGCGGGTGACCTACGAAAGGGTGAGCGATGAAGAGGCCCTGGAGGCCACGGACCTGTTCACCCGGGAGGAGGGGATCCTGCCGGCTCTTGAGACCGCTCACGCCATTGCCTGGATCTACCGGGAGAGGAAATCGCTCAAGGGCAAGAAAGTCCTTCTGTGTCTCTCCGGCAGAGGGGACAAAGATATGGAGACGCTTCTGGAAAAACAGGGCGCAGGGCGCAGGGCGCTGGGCGAAGGGGAGAATGGGTGATCCTATTGAAAGCGGTAAAAGCTGTAACGCAGAGAACCGCAGAGGCGGCCCGCTGGTAGGCCGCACATCCCGCAGAGAGCCGCAGTTAAACCTGGTTTTGTTTTAAACCGCGGTCTACTGCGATAACGCCAGGAGAGTGGCGTTCCCGCGGCCCCCTGCGTTAAGGCTTTAATTCTTTGAGTTTAAGAGTCGGAAGGAAAGTAAATGGAACGCATAGCGAAAGTATTTGCAACAGGCCGAAAAGCGCTCATCATTTACCTCACCGCGGGATACCCTTCCATCGGGCTGGACGAGGAGTTGGCCTTCACCGCTATCGACGCGGGGGCTGACATCCTGGAGCTTGGTTTTCCCTTTTCGGATCCCATCGCGGACGGGCCCCTTATTCAGGAAGCGTCCCATAAGGCGCTAGATAACGGGATGACCCTGGCCGGTGTCATTGACCTGGCGGCCAGGATCAGGGCGAAGAGGGATGTCCCCATTATCCTCATGGGTTACGCCAACCCGGTCCATCACATGGGGTACGATACCTTCTCGGAAAAACTCGCCCTGGCTGGAGGCGACGGTGCCATCATCCCCGACCTGCCTATGGAAACAGCCGCTCCGCTGCGTGATGAGATGAGGAAGAACAAATTGGCCCTCATCCCCATGGCGGCACCCAACACACCTCCTGAAAGGCTGAACTCCATTATCGAATCAGGGAATGGATTTCTCTACCTTGTTTCCATGGCGGGTCTCACTGGCGACGCCCTGAATGGCACTGCTGCATGGAAAGGGATCGCATCAAAGGCAAAAGAAACTGGCCCCCTGCCTGTCTGCGTTGGTTTCGGCATCAGAACCGGCGAGGATGCCGCCGAGGCCGCCCGGTGGGCGGATGGAGTGATCGTGGGCTCGGCCATAACCCAGGTCATCAATGAAGCCGGGAGCCCGGAGGAGGCCATGGCTGGCGTACGGGAACTGGTAGAAGAACTGGCAGAAGGGGTAGCGCGGAGGAAGGGGTAAAAATCGTTTGACACGGGGACACGGCGACACGGGGATGAAGAGTATGGGCATATGGAGGTAAGGGAGTATGGGGGTAAATACTCCGTCATTCCGGGCCGAGGGAAACGAGGACCCGGAATCCAGTTTCTGTAAAAACAATATATTTTGAAACGCAGAATACGCAAAAGAACTCTTGGATCTTGGATTTTAGATTTTGGATCAAAAGGAGGGGTTATATGAAGATCTTCAACAAGGAAGAACTGGCAAAATTCGACGGCAAGGAAGGCCGGCCGGCCTACACCGCTTACCTCGGGAAGGTCTACGATCTTTCCAAGACCCACGAGGCCGAGCACGGGGATCACTACGGCCACCCCTTCGGCCTGGACCTTACCGACGAGATCGACGAAGCGCCCCATGATGATAATCTGGTGTTTCTGTTTCCAGTGGTGGGGGAATACAGGGAATAATCCAGTTCCCGGGAACTGGATTATTGAACGCAGCACGCAGAACGCAGGAGAAGATCAAAAGCTAACAAACCACAGCGCGCAACTCGTGGGGGTCAGGTCCTGCCTCCTGATGTCTTTCTTATCTCTGATAATATGGCTCACTCGAAACATTAAACATTAAAAACCACTTCAAGATTCCCTGTTGACATAGTATTCGCAAAGATCTTTGATTTCCTTCATCCTTCATTCTTCATTCTTAGTTCACCCCATCTTCTCCTGCAGCAGCCTTATCCCAGCCACCATATCCCCCTTGATGTGGAAACGGATCACCCGTCTCCCCGCGTCAAGAAGTGCCTGGCGGTCGCCCATGGCCTGGGCGGCCTTGAGGACTCCGAAGGTGATGGAGGAGGCGTCCTTTCCTGCCTCGTCGGGGATGGGCAGGTCCTGAGCGTCGTCCGCAGTGATCTGAATGAACAGGCCGTTGCCGCTGTCGCCTTTGTGGAGCTGTCCAGTTGAATGGAGGAACCGGGGGCCGAAACCCACCGTCGTTGCGAGATGGTACTTGTTTCGTATGGCATGTCTGAACTCACCCAGTGCCAGCGCCGTCCTGGGAACAGGGTTGACGTAGGCCTGAAGGGCCACGTAATCCCCCGGCCGGGATATGGCCAGAAATCCCTCCACGGATTGACCGAGAGTGTCGGCTGGAAGATCGGAATAAACATCGATCCCCTTTTCTGACAGGGAAGGCGTCAAGGTGGGAAGGCGGCCCGCTCTTCGGTATTCATCCAGCATCCGTTTGGACTGTACTTTGGCTGATTCCACATTGGGCTGGTCGAAGGGGTTGATCCCCATGATGTGTCCCGCGACAGTGGTGGCCACCTCCCAGCGGAAAAACTCGGATCCGATATCATACAGGTCTGCCAGATTCAGGCGAAGGACCGGTTGCCCATCTTTCTCCAGAGCACTCACCATGGTGTCATAGGTATGGTCATCGGAAATTTTAAGGTAAACGAACAAACGGTCGTTTCCATAAACATCAGGGCTTCCGGGCAGTTCTCCATCAACGGGTACGATGCCCTTGCCCTCTTTTCCAGTGCTCTCGGCAAGGAGCTGCTCGAGCCAGGCTCCAAGGGACCCGATAGAAGGTGAAGCTATGAAGGTGAGCTTGTCGACGCCCCTGTTGTGCAGAGCCCCCATGACACCGCCCAGTATGGCACCTGTATTGTTGGGACGGTTCCCAGGACCACAATTGCCGGCCATATCCGCTGCCCGATCCAGCAGAAGGTTGATGTCCAGTCCCATGAGAGCGGCCGGGACCAGTCCGAAGTAGGACAGGGCGCTGTATCTTCCTCCGATGTTGGGATCGTTGGCAAATGTTTCCCTGAACCCGAGTTCCAGCGCCAGGGTCTGAAGAGCACTTCCCGGATCTGTTATAGCGATAAAATGGCTGCCTGCACGGTCGGGCCCAACAACCTGGGCGGTACGGTTGTAGAAGTATTTGAAAAGGGACAGCGTCTCGGTTGTGGTTCCTGATTTGGTGGAAACGATGAAGAGTGTTTTTGACAGGTCCAGGTTCTGAATCAGGTCCAGGATGGCCGCCGGATCAGTGCTGTCGAGCACCCTGAGTTTAAGATAACCGTCCAAGGTCCCGAAGGTCCTTCGAAAAAGATCCGGTGCCAGGCTGGAACCACCCATGCCAAGAAGCAGAGCGTCCGTGTATCCCGCCTCCCGAACATGCTCTACCGCATCCTTGATCTGGCCGGAGACAGCCCGCATATTCTCGTAGCTGTTCAGCCAACCGAGGCGGTTTGATATCTCCCGGGGAACATCCTTCCAGAGGGTGTGATCGTGGTTCCACAGGCGGTCAATTACCTGGTGCTCCCTGAGACCTTCCAGGGTTTTGTCCACAGTGTCCTGGTAAGCGGCGGCGTTTACCGAGAAGGCCGATCTGACCGATCTCAGGCTCGCTGCTTTTTTACCGATCCCCTCAATAAGGGAGTCGAAGGAGTCGGCAAAGGACTTGACGCCCTTTTTCAGAAGCTCTGCAGTTATTTGCTCGATGCTGATACCCGTGTCTGCAAGACGTTCCATGTGGACGGCTGCTTCATCGATGGCATCGGATAGTGCGGCTGAGGACGTACCGTGATCCAGAAACGCCTGGAGGGTTTCCATGGGCACGGTGTTCACCGTGTGCCGGCCGATGAGAGCATCGACATATACGGTGTCCGGGTAGGCGGGATTCTTACTGCTGGTGCTCGCCCATAGAGGGCGCTGCAGCCGTGCCCCGGAAAGAAAAAGCCTGTCCCAGTCGGGTTCTGAGAATATCTCTGTGAACTCAGTGTAGGCAAGCTTCGCGTTGGCGATGGCAGTGCGGCCCTTCAGATTCGCGTTGCCGGCATTATGGAGCAGTTGGTCCACAGCTGTGTCCACCCTGCTGACGAAAAAGGAAGCTACAGAGGCGATGGAATCAATGGGACGACCTTCTGCGGACCGTTTCTTGAGTCCAACGATATAGGCCTGAGCGGCATCCCGGTATTGTTGAAGGGAAAAGATGAGGGTTACATTGACGTTGACCCCCTTGAGAATGAGCTGCTCTATGGCTGATATTCCCTCAGCGGTGGCAGGAACCTTGATCATGATGTTAGGCCTGCCGAGGGATGTGAAGAGCCTCATCCCCTCGCGAACTGTTCCCTCGGTATCGTGGGCGAGTTCCGGACTGACCTCCAGGCTGACATAGCCGTCATGCCCTTCGGTGCGATCGTAAACAGGCCTGAAAAGGTCGGCGGCCATGCCGATGTCTTCCCTGGTCAGTTCGTCGTATATTTCCCATGATGAGCAGCCTTCGTTCATCAGGATGGCCAGAGACCTGTCGTAATCGGTGCTTCCGGTGATAGCCTTCTCGAATATGGTGGGGTTGGAAGTGATGCCGGTGACACCCAGGTCGATAAGTTTGCCGAGTTCACCGGAGGTGATAAAAGACCTCCTGATGAAGTCGACCCAGATAGATTGGCCAAGTTCGTAGGTTTTCTGGATGTTGTTCATTGCGATCTCCGCATCTGTTTACTGTTCATGGTTCACAGTTCACGGTTCACTGTTTTTATTAGCATAGTTCACCTGCACCCCATGGGCAAGGATGTCGGTAAGAAGTTATGAAATTGTTAAGTGTTGTTTGCGGCAGCGTGATATCATTTGCCATATTGTTTTAAGGTGTACAGCTGGGTAATATATTAGATTGAACATGTATTTAGGATCAGGATGTTGGGACCCTGACATCCATGGTCATATTTCATCAAGGAGGTTGGATCGATGAACCAGTTCGAGAAAATTGCTACCGAGGGCAGGAGTGAGGGTCTTTACGCTGATGGAATAGATACCATGCAGGTCAATGTCGGGCTGCGATGCAACCAGGCTTGCGCTCATTGCCACCTTTCAGCTTCGCCCGAAAGTAAAGAGATGATGAGTTGGCCTGTCATGGAAAAGGTGCTGCAGATAGCCGAGTCCATAGCTCCCGGGACTGTGGACATTACCGGAGGTGCTCCGGAACTGAACCCCCACTTGAAGGGCTTCATTCAGGGTCTGTCCGTCCTGGATATCCGGTCCCAGGTGCGCACTAACCTCACCGCGCTTTTGGAAGCCGGCAATGAGGATCTCATCGGGTTTTTCAAAGATCATCGAGTGCAGCTGGTTGGGTCACTCCCCTGTTATCTGGAGGAAAATGTCCGGGCGCAGCGAGGAAATGGTGTGTATGAAAAGAGTATCGAGGCGACCAGAAGACTGAATGCTGCCGGATACGGGATCGATCCCGACCTGCAGCTCAACTTTGTCTACAATCCCGGTGCGGCTTTTTTGCCCGGGGACCAGGCTGCTCTTGAAAATGATTACAAGAGAGAACTTAAGGACAGGTTTGGAGTCTTTTTTACAAACCTGTTGACGATCACCAACATGCCCTTCGGCCGTTTTGGGGAGAAGCTTGAAAAGGAAAACCGCCTGGAAAACTATGTAAAGCTCCTCTCCGATTCTTTTAACCCGGCAACTGTACCTGCTCTTATGTGCCGCCGCCAGATCAGTATCGGCTGGGACGGGACCCTGTACGATTGCGATTTCAACCTGGCGCTTAACATGGTCATGAACCACGGGGCCCCGGATCACATAGACAAGTGGAACCTCGATGATGTGGTAGGAAGAAGGATCGTGACCGGCGCGCACTGCTTCGGGTGTACTGCGGGTCATGGGTCCTCCTGCGCGGGAGCCTTGGCCACCGAGCCTCAATAAGCAGCCATTTACTTTGTTCTTGCTCATCGCCAGTCCTCGACGTATTTCATATACGCCTCCGGCTGGCTCTTCTCTCGGGCCTCGTATCTTGCCATTTCTTGTGGCTCAGGGAGAAAATTAAACCCGAATTATTAGAGGCAGGGCGGGGAAGGGCAGGAGCCAGTACCCAGGAGTCGGGAGCCAGGAAGAAGGGCGGTATCTAGGTATTTAAGTATCCAGGTATCTGGGTGTCTTAAGTAGGAGCCACCATGACCGTCATTCCGGGCAGAGCGACTTGTCACGGCATAGCTTTGAAGAAGCAATGACGGAAAGCGAGGACCCGGAATCCAGTCGAACTTATCGTCTTTGGGGAAGAACTATGGAAAACCAGCAGAAAAAACATTTACCCATAAAACCCATCCTCCTTATTGCGGCAGTCGTCGTGATCGTTATTATTTCATCAAAATTGGGAGTCGGCGAAAGGTTAGGCGCTCTTCAGGGCTGGATCAGGTCCCAGGGTGTTTTAGGCCCTCTTGTGTTTACCGCAGTGTATGCAGGGGCCACGGTGGCGGCCCTGCCCGGGTCGGCATTGTCCATTCTTGCAGGCGCCATTTTTGGCCCGGTGGTCGGTGTTATTACCGTCATTTTTGCCGCGACTTTAGGAGCCAGTTTGGCCTTCCTGGTGTCCAGGTATTTTGCCCGCCGCTCCATCGAAAAGTGGCTGGAGGGCAACGAGAAGTTCCGCAAGCTCGATGATCTCACTGCAAAACATGGTGACATCATGGTGGCCATCACCAGACTGGTTCCCATCTTTCCCTTCAACCTCCTCAACTACGGGTTCGGTCTGACAAGGGTACGCTTCCGGACCTACGTCGTATGGTCCTTTGTGTGCATGCTTCCGGGCACCATTCTGTATGTGGTAGGCTCGGCGGCGGTGGTCAAGGCGTTACGTGAAGGAAAGGTGCCGTGGATCCTGGTTGTGGTAGTGGCTTTGATCCTGGGAATTATCGCGGTGCTCAGCCGTCAGGCCAGGAAGAGGTTAAGGGAAGGTGAGGAAATTGAGAACAAGACTTAGTCTTAGACTAAGACTAAGTCTTCAACACATCAAGTCCAAAGAGGTCAATCATGAGCCAGGAACCGAGAATCACGCCCCAGGACGAATATAACAATTTGCTTGAAAACAATGTCCATCCACCTGATTGGGTCAACCCCAAGCCCGCTGCCCGTTACAACCTGGTCGTCATCGGGGCGGGAACAGCCGGTCTTGTGACCGCAGCCGGAGCTGCCGGTCTTGGGGCCAAAGTGGCTCTTGTTGAAAAAAACCTCATGGGAGGAGATTGTCTTAACGTGGGCTGCGTTCCCTCCAAGTGCCTCATCCGGTCTGCGCGGGCGGCGGCTGATGTTCGGGATGCTGGAGATTTCGGGATCGACGTCGCGGGCGGTTACGAAGTGAATTTCGGCAAGGTCATGGAAAGGATGCGTCGTTTGCGATCCGGCATCAGCGCCAACGATTCGGCCAGGCGTTTTTCCGAGGAACTCGGGGTGGACATTTTCCTCGGTGAAGCAAGCTTCACCGGCCCTCAAACGGTAGGCGTGGAAGGTAGGGAACTGAGGTTCAAAAAAGCTGTCATCACCAGCGGCGCCCGGGCCTTTGAGCTTCCCGTTGAGGGGTTGGCTGAGGCAGGTTTTCTAACCAACGAAACAGTATTTTCCCTGACCGAGAGACCCGCTCGCCTTGCCGTTATCGGGGCCGGCCCTCTGGGCTGCGAACTGGCCCAGACCTTCCAGAGGCTGGGCAGCCAGGTTTCGATCATAGAAATGAGCCCGCAGGTTCTGTCACGGGAAGACCCGGACGCGGCCAGGATGGTCGAATCTTCCATGTTAAAGGACGGGATCGAACTGCTGCTGTCATGCGATATTAAAAAGGTTGAGAAAACAGGCGAGGGCAAGGTTTTCAGTCTTGAGTGTCAAGGGCAGGCAAAAACGCTGGTGGTCGATGAGATCCTCCTTGGAGTGGGGCGGGTTCCCAATGTGGATGGACTTGACCTGGAATCAGTGGGAGTGAAGTACGACGCGCGCAGCGGCGTTAAGGTGGATGATTTTTTGAGAACGACCAATCCTGAGATCTATGCCGCGGGCGATATCTGCTTCCCTTACAAGTTCACTCACACTGCCGATGCCATGGCGCGTATCGTAATTCAGAACGCCCTTTTTAAAGGCCGTAAAAAAACCAGCGCCTTGACGATCCCCTGGTGTACTTACACCGACCCCGAGATCGCCCACGTGGGCATGTACGAAGCGGATGCCATGAAAGCAAGGGTCCAGGTGGACACCTTCACTATACCCATGTCCGATGTGGACAGGGCCATCGCGGAGGGGGAAACGGGGGGGATGGTGCGGATCCACGTGAAAAAGGGGACGGACCGGATTCTGGGCGCCACTATCGTTGCCCGCCACGCCGGGGAGATGATCAGCGAGATATCGGTGGCCATGAAGGCAAAAATGGGGCTCGGGGCCCTGTCCGGTGTGATCCACCCTTACCCCACCCAGGCAGAGGCCATTCGTAAAGCTGGTGATGCGTATAATAGGACGAAATTGACTCCGTTCGTAAAGAAGCTGTTTGGGGCAGTGCTGAAATGGCAGAGGAGGGGGTAACTATATCAGGAGCCAGTACCCGGGAGCCGGTAAATAAAATCAACCGTGGTTCCTTTTAATGCCCTTTATATAGGATTCAAGGATCTTACTTACAACTTCAATCCTCTCCAAAGCAGCTTTAGTTTCTGCATAATCCAAATCTTCAATGAGAATGAGAAAATACCTGCACTCTTCAAGGGAACTCTGGGATATGTTCAGATATCGTATTTTTTCTGCGGCTGTCCTTTTCTTGAAGCCTTCGGCTATATTAGCGGGTGCTGAAACCGCGGCCCTTTGTATTTGAGACGTTAAACCATGATAGAGTCGCAAAAAGTCCAATCCGGGACTTTTCGCTCCACGGAAAGGGAAAAGCGTCGTTTTCCCTTTCCTTACAAATTGATGACTTTTTGCGAAGTCATCAACCATATAATTCGTATTTGAGAAACGTACGGTTCAGACCATAGATGGAAAGGACCAATCCATGGGCTTTCTGCCACAGAATCAGATCACGGAACTCTTTAGCTGGTGTGTGTTTCATTATTTTTTCTCCATGATGCATTGCAGTTGCCTGCCTTCTCGATTTCACCATCGATGTAGGCAATGCAAAATACCTGCCGGTACTGTAAGGAACGTTCCCTGGTTTTCTCCTGGCTCCTGGCTCCTGGCTCCTGGATACTCGGTGCTATGAAATTCCATCTCATTATATTTACTCGCTTCCCAATTCCCGGACGCACCAAAACCCGCCTCATCCCCGCCCTCGGTCCCGAGGGTGCAGCGGACCTTCAGCGGCAGATGACCGAACACACTCTGGCTGTCATGGGTCCCCTCAATAGTGAGGCAATTCAGCTGCAGGTCAGATATGAGGGCGGCGAAGAATCCGACATGAAGAAATGGTTGGGGGAGGACCTTTCTTTTGTACCCCAGGGCGAGGGTGATCTGGGAGACTGCATGAGGCGCGCCTTCGCGGATTCCTTTAAAGAGGGGTTTGAAAAGGCCGTTATTGTCGGCACAGACTGTCCGTCCCTCGGTGCCGATGATGTAGCGGAAGCGTTGGATCTGTTGGAGGAAAACACCCTTGTCCTCGGGCCGGCCGCGGACGGCGGATACTACCTCATAGGGATCAGGTCCGATGCTCCCCAATGGCTTAATGAGCTTGTTTTTGAAAACATTCCGTGGGGGACAGACCAGGTGTTTAACACCACCGTGAACGTTCTTGCCGAAACGGGTCTTGATGTGGGACTTCTGAATGAAAAAGCAGACGTAGATGAACCTGAGGATCTTGTGCATTGGGATGAGGAACTCGGGAGCCAGGAGCCAGGAGCCGGGAGCCAGGATAAAGCGAACCTTTCCATCTCAGTGATAATACCCACATTGAATGAGGAGGAGCGGATCGGGGAACTACTTGGTTGGCTTAAGAAAACAGATGTGGAGATCATTGTGGCTGACGGGGGGAGCACCGATGGAACTGTGGCTGTTTGTGAGAAAGCCGGGGTCAAGGTCGTTCAATCACCTGGAGGGCGGGCGGTCCAGATGAACGCCGGGGCGTCGGCAGCCTCAGGAGATGTCTTTCTCTTCCTCCACGCTGACACGAAACTTCCGGACCCGTTCGAGGACCGAGTGAGTGCGGCCATTTTGAAAGGTGCTGTGGCAGGGGCTTTTCTCTTCGGTACAGACAGCGATAAAGCCTCCATGAACGTCCTCGAAAATATGGCCCATTTCCGTACTTACCGCATGGGCATGGTTTACGGGGACCAGGCCATCTTCGCGACAAGGGAGGCGTTTTTCCGGGCCGGTGCCTACCCGGATCAGCCTATCATGGAAGACTACGAACTGTGGAAACGTCTGGGAAAGGTGGGAAAACGTGCAATCATCCCTCTCCCGGTAAGCACCTCTGCCCGAAAATGGGAGCAGCACGGCACATGGCGGCTCGCACTGATCCATCAAGTGATCATGTGGCTGTATCTGCTTGGAGTAAGCCCTGAGAGGCTGGCGAGGTGGTATAAGACAAGAATGCAGAACACAGAACGCAGAACGTAGAGAAACCTTTAGTTGTACGATCCATCGGCTTGACCTTATTCTGCCCCCACACCCCCACACCCCCACGCCCCCACGCCCTCGCGTCACCGAGTCACCGCGTCCAATGGTCTTCAATCCCTCCCCGTGTCTCCGCGTCATCGCTTCTCCGTGTCAGGCGCTCTCGCATCTTCCTCGCTCCTGCTTTTCAACATACTCCGTACTGCCCATTCCCTCCCCATAAAGCACATCGATTTACTCAACAATTTTGTGGTAAAATTCAAATAGAGGGCGCAGGCCGCATCCAAAAGGAACCATCTGGCTCGGGTATTTTTCAGCCAGGACCCTCAAGAAGGAATGGTGATCGTGAACGTTGAACCGCAGACACCGGAGAACCGTCTGATTCTGCTTACGGGAGCCACCGGCTACATTGGGGGGCGTCTTCTTAAGGCTCTGGAATCAAGGGGGGAGAGGGTCCGTTGTATTGTTCGTCACCCGTCTTATCTTGAGGGACGGATAGGGCCGAAAGCGGAGGTAATCCGCGGTGATGTGTTCCATCGAGACGGTCTGGCAAGAGCGCTTGAGGGCATTGATACCGCTTTTTATCTCGTGCACAGCATGGGGACAGGAAAGCGCTTCGATAAGCGGGACCGCGAAGCTGCCAACAATTTCGGTGAAGCGGCCAGGGCTGCCGGGGTCCGGCGCATCATTTATCTTGGCGGGCTGGCCCAGGGGACATGCCATTCATCACACCTGCGCAGCCGTCTTGAGGTCGGCTGTGTTCTCAGGGAAAGTGGGGTTCCCACGATCGAGTTCCGGGCGTCAATCATAATAGGCTCCGGGAGCCTTTCCTTTGAGATGGTTCGATCCCTGGTTGAGCGCCTCCCCATAATGATCACCCCCACATGGGTCCGGTCCCTCGCCCAGCCTATCGCTGTAGAGGATGTCATCCAATATCTGCTTGAGGCCATGGATATACCCCTGGAGGGCAACGCTGTTTTCGAAGTTGGCGGCGCCGATCAAGTGTCCTACGAAGGGATCATGCGGGAGTACGCCAGGCAGCGAAATCTGAAAAGGATCATGATCCCGGTTCCTTTTTTTTCACCTGAGGCAGCGAGCTACTTCCTGGCGCTGGTGACGCCTCTTTATTTTCCGGTAGGCCGCAAGCTTATCGCTTCGGTCAAGAACGATACCGTGGTCATGGACCAGGCAGCCCTGGTATTTTTTTCGGTAAGACCCAAGGGACTGGAAGAAGCCATATCAAGGGCTATCGGGAACGAAGACCGGCAGTTCGCTGTCACCCATTGGTCCGATGCCCTTGCCGAAAACAGCAACGAACACCATCTTTGGGGAGTTGCTTTCGGACCTCGACGTGTGGACTCCTACAGCAGGGTCATGGAGTTTCCCCCCGAGGAGGTTTATTTACCTATCCAGCGTATCGGGGGGGAGAATGGTTGGTACACCTACCGCTGGCTATGGTGGACAAAGGGGTATCTGGACCGCTGGCTGGGCGGTGTTGGCATGCGGACTGGACGGCGGGATCCCTATGACCTGCGGGTCGGCGATGCCATCGATTTCTGGCGGGTGGAAAAGCTTGTTCCGGGCCGCCTTCTCCTGCTTTTTGCTGAGATGAAGCTTCCGGGTAGAGCGTGGATTTTTTCCAGATAACTCCCCATGAGAAAGGCTCAGAGGTCCGAATAACGGCTGTCTTCGATCCAAAGGGTATCTGGGGCAGGTGGTACTGGTATACGGTGTCTCCTTATCACTATCTGGTGTTCACGGGCATGTTAAAAGGCATTGCCAAGGCAGTGGAAAGCAACAGGAAGGAATCAACGACGGCATGACACCAACAGGTCGAAAATATCTATCGTGATCTAAGTTGAAAGAAAATTACTTAACTGCTTGCGCCTTGAAAAAAGTGTAGCAGAACGTTCCTCCAGGTTCCGCGGTCCTGTGAAGATCTCTTATCCCCTGGTCGAAAGTCTTCTGGTCAATGAGAGTTTCATCTGCCAGTTTATGACGCACCCCCTCCACCACTGCGGTGAAGGTGTTTCTGGTAAACCCTTCTGCGAGGGCGGGCCGGCTGTCATCAGCGTATATTACCCTGGGGGTCACATAGGGGTCCGTAAAGCCTGCCTGGACCATGAGGGGGTAGAGGCTTCGGCCAATATTAGCGTTTCCTCCCGAGCGGGCCTGCAGGAGAATCAGGCATTCGATGGCCTTTCTTGCTGCCTTGCTGTCCGGATGAAAGTATGCTGAACCGTGGTCACCTTCGATGACCGTCATTGTGCCCCCATCCTTGAGCACCCGCTTGAGCTCCATGAGTGTTTTGACCTGATCGCTCATGTACTCGAGGACGAAACACACGAACACATGATCAAAGGAGTCGTCTTCAAATTAAAGGGCATTTATGTTCTGGAGTTGGAACTGAACATTGCCGATGCCCTTGGCCTCTGCAAGACCTTTAGCCTGGGCGAGGGTCTCTTCCGAAATATCCACCGCGACGAATCGAGCCCCGGGACTGCGTTTTGCCAGGACAGCGGTCTGGGCACCCACACCACACCCGGCCTCGAGCACCTTGTGCCCGGCAGGGTAGAAAGTGTCAAAGTGCAGCAGGTCTGTCAGTGCCGAGGCCTGGTCGTGCAGCCGCTGGCCCTCCTCTGGTGCATATCCGTGCACACACCCTTCGCCCATTTTTTCTCCAGAAGGTGAAGAATGAATATGTTGAGCCCCTCTCGCAAGGTGTCCCGAAGAGACTTTTTTGGCCGGGTTTCCAGTTTAGCCCATAGACGTTACAACCTCCAAACGCGAGCTATAATAGGCTAATAAGAGGGGAATTAATACCGTTGCTAAAATGGGTGTGGCCGCCGGTTCCGGGAGGTGTGATATGCTGAAATTGGACCTTGACCGCGAGGAGCGGGAGGTTCTGGTGGATCTGCTGGAGACCAACTTGGCCGACTTGAGAATGGAGATCGGTGATAGTGTCCCTCTTGCCTACCGCGACATGTTGAGAAAAAAGAAGAAGGTTCTGGAGAAGACGGTGGCGTGCCTGAGGAGAGAAAGGTTTCTTCGAGTGGAGCCGATGGACCCCAAGGTGCCCCGGGTCTGAGGGGCAATCTGTTTTAACGATGAGTCAGGAACCGGCTAGTAAACTCCGAAATTCAGATAAACTATCTTCTGCCGGACGTTTTTGCCGTAATAGCAGCGCCAGTTCCCTCCGAGAGATCAATTCAGCCCCAGCTTTTCCGGCGCGGCTTATCTCCCCACGGCGAATATCGCAATGCTCAGCATAAGTGGAGGCTCGATGGAGCGGCCTGCGTACGCCGATAACCTTTAAAAAGGCGCGAAGCTCTGCCCGCCCGGACTTCCCGCACAGATCGGAAACGAGATGAGCCCAGCCATCACCGTTGGGTTTCTCCATAAATACCGCCACCGACAACCTCCATCTCCATGCCCTCACTCACAATCGTGCCCGTTCCTTTCATCGTGGTCAAGGGGGGAAGAATAAGATCCGGGAGATATATTGTCCATGGATCTTATTCCAGGGTCTTGTGTCTGGTGTCTAGTGTCTGGTAACTATATCAGGTGCCAGTAGGAAAAATACGGAATGGTGCGTTAATACTGGAGCCATGGGTGATTTACCTGAAACCCGAAACCGGAGCGAAACGACTATGCCCCTCTACGAATTTAAGTGCAATAAATGTGGACATACCTTTGACAAGATCCTGAGCATTAAGGAAATGGAAACAGTCAAGCTTAACTGTCCGAAATGTGGATCGGATGACATCAAAAAGCTCATGTCCTCCGGAGGCGTCAAAATAGGGCTGGGAGGCTATTCGGGGAAAATAAGGTAGCATTCAGTACCCAGTACCCAGTACCCAGGACACAATACCCAGGAGCCAGGACATTGAATACTTTTACGATATGACTTGGCGAAGATGTGTGATCATATTGGCGACACTTGCTATGGCGGTATGCTTGGCAGGATCATCTTTTGCTGAGGCCATGCCGCCGGAGGAGGTGTCTGTCACAGTCTCAGCCGATGTCTTGCCGCCGGAGGACGGACGATACACCGGTCCCTGTATGGGTGATGAGGCGTTCGGGCGCACCTGGCTGGACCGGACTCACGCATACATTACGGAAATGCTTTGCCAGCCATCTGTGTGGTTCGATGGATTTTTCGGAAATAACAGGGCGGGTGAAGAGTGGCCGGGAAGTCTCATTCGCTGGCAGGGGGCCTATCGCCTGGATGAGCGGATGGACGAAACGGGCTATCGTTCGGAATTCAGGGCCAGCTTTCGGCTTCCCCGTATGACCAGCAAGTTCAGGCTCACCGTGGCGTCCGAGAGCGACAGCGACCCTGCGGATGTCCATCCCGACGACAGCCCTATAGCAGCGCCCACCGGTAACGGCAAATCGCCCGACAGCGGGGTGACAGCAGGCTGGAAATACTACCTTACAGATGTGAAAAGGGCCCGCATCAGTCTCGGGGGGGGCGTGAAGCTGGAAAATCCTTTAAAATCCTACCTACGCCTTCGGCTGCGTTACACTCAACCCCTGGGCAGTTCCACCCTCTTCCGGTTTACTCCCATTGTAACCTGGGTCAGCGAAGAGGGCCTTAACCGCTCACTGCGGCTCGACCTGGATCACAGACCCAGTGAAAAGATCCTCCTCAGAGCTTTACAGTCCTTTTCGCGCAAGGAACTGGACCCCGGAACCTCCTGGGGAACCACCCTCACTTTGTTCGGTAGCCTGACATCAAGTACAGTTTTGGCGCTGGAAACGTCTGCCACGGGACTCTCCTACCCGGAGAACCACGTGGAGCGCTACCGTTTGCTCTCCCGGCTTCGGTCCAATTATTTCAGAAAGTGGCTGTTTCTGGAGCTTGAGCCGGAATATTATTGGCCTGTTGATGATCTGGGCGAATATCATCTGTTTCGAGCGATCACCTTTCGGCTGGAGATGCAGTTCTACAGCTGAGAGTGTGTCTGTTCGCACCACTCATCGGTGCTGCACATCGGCGTAGCCTGCCGGTAATCCTTTGGTTATACAGTCTAAATCGATGTCGAGCTTCCAGAGGAGGTGGATAATGGAGAACCTGAAAGAAAAGGTTCACAGCAGGGGACGGAAAGAGCGTCGTGATGGACTAAAGCGAATCACGACAATCGGCTGGGGGTTATTCTTCATCTGGCTCGGGTTTGTCCTGATGATCCATGCCGGGTCGGGGCTTATCCTTCTGGGAGTGGGCATTATCAGCCTTTGCATGCAGGTGGCGAGGAAGTACTCGGGGTTTGATTCAGACGGATTCTGGATCGTCGTGGGAACCCTTTTTGTGCTCGTGGGCCTCTGGGAAATGTTCGACATCAAGATGCCCTTTATGTCGGTGCTTCTTGTGATCATCGGTGGTGTGTTCCTTGTTTCGGCGATCAAGGGTAAGGGGTGACACGGTGAAGCGACGATAAGGGAGTATGGGAGTGAGGGGGTATGGGAGTAAAACCTGAAACCTGAAACCTGAAACCTCAACCGCAGGTTGGCGTCATCGCGAACCGTTACTCATGTGACCTGTCACGGCATAGCCGAAGGCGACGACGGAAGCGATCCCGGTTGCCATATAGACGATTTTTTTAAACGCAGAGTTCGCTGTTTGTCGCGGCGTAGCTCAAAGCGAAAACGGAAAGGACCCAGAGGAAACCTTTGATCTTGGGGGTTTGAGCAATCAGGTGAGGCACATCAGTATATTCCAACCCGAAGATGCGTCTGAAGGGTAGGTCTGAATCAACCGGCAAGTAAACGTTCATCGATAGATTCAAAGAGTTGTTGTCTTGCCTCTTGCAGGCGCTTTGCCGCTTCATTATCGCTATGGAAACCGAGGATCTGGATCGGGAAAGTTTCAAGCAGAGCCGCCAGCGCTGGGATCATGAATTGCTCGGAGATCCGTTCGACGGTGAACACCACTTCGAGCTGGGTTACTTCATCCACCGCATTGATGTGATAGAGGCCCTTTCTCCCGTCCAGATCTCCTTGGTGGACCGTATCGATGCGGATAAATCCCGGTCGTCCTTGCGGGTCGGGTTTGCGTCGGATACCGATCCTGTTTT
>JARGFZ010000020.1:0-16515 GCA_029210965.1 bacterium
ATTGATTTGTAAGGAAAGGGAAAACGACGTTTTTCCCTTTCCGTGGAGCGAAAAGTCCCGGATTGGACTTTTTGCGACTCTATCAAGTTTAAACAGGTAAAATTAGGCATGAAGAGTTTACTGAAATTTATTTTTACTGCGTTCTGCGTGCTGCGTGCTGCGTACTAAACATGCAGCCTTTAATTGATACATATCTCGACCACCTCCTCATCGAAAAGGGCCTTGCAGACAACACCCTGTCAGCCTACCGCGGCGACCTGGAAGACTACAAAAACTTCCTGTCAAGCCAGGGAATATCAGAACCGGGACAGGTCCGGGCTTCCCATATTTATTTATTCATCGCCCATCTGAGGGACGAGGGCCTGGCGGCAAAATCCGCCAGGAGGAAGGTTGTAACTGTCAGGGGGTTTCACCGTTACCTGGTAGCCACTGGCCATCTGAGCAAAAACCCGGCCGAAAACATCGGACCTCTCCAGATTCCCCAAAACCTTCCCGATGTCCTATCCTTGAGCCAGATGGATCTTCTCCTCAAGCAGCCGGAAACGTCAAAAAATACAGGATTAAGAGACAAGGCCATGATGGAAATGACCTACGCTGCCGGGTTGAGAGTGTCTGAGCTTCTGGGGTTAAGGATGGAGGATATAAACCGTGAGGCCGGATTTCTACGGGTTACAGGCAAGGGATCGCACCAGAGACTGACGCCTTTGGGCAAAGAGGCCCTTTACTGGCTTGACCGATACACCAAAGAAGCCCGCCCACATCTCCTTAAAGGCCGCCTGAACGCCTTTCTCTTCCCCGGCAGGGGTGGCAAGGCGCACATCACCCGGCAGGCGTTCTGGCTCAAGATACGCAAATATGCCAAAGAAGCCGGATTACCAGCCATCCACCCCCACACCTTCCGCCACAGCTTCGCCACCCACCTGCTGGAAGGCGGCGCGGACCTGCGCAGCGTCCAGATCCTTCTGGGGCATGCGAATATAGTAACGACGCAGATATATACCCACATCAGCCGCGAGCACCTGAAGGAAGTGCATAAGAAGTTTCATCCGAGAGGATGATGTGGGTGAGTACCCAGTACACGGGAGCCAGGAGCCAGGAGTCAGAAATCATAAGACGCGGGGACGCGGTGACACGGGGACGCGGAGTGGAACCAATGAAAGAACGCTTCGATTTGGCGACTGTGCGACTGAGCGAAAGAGCAAATTTTCAAGTCAAAACCGTGGTTTTTATAAATGCGATAAGTTCTGTTTCGCGCAGAGTCGCATAGTTCGCAGAGAAAATCATAAACAGGCATTTAATTTCGTCATTCCGGACACGATGAAGTCGTGAGCCGGAATCCAATCGTGCTTGCCTGCCACGTCAAAACCAGAGGCGACGACGGGTCATTGCGAGGAGCATTGAGATGGGCGAGAGCGACGCGGCAATCCCGATGTTGGGGGTAGTGTCCAGAATTTTTCGCACATTTGATTTTCGGACGTTTCGATCTGGTTGCTCCTCAAGCTCAGGCTGCTGTCGTCATCTCGGCCTCCTATAGCCTCTCCATTCTCAGGTACCGTTTTGTTCCCAATGGGATGATTGACACGTATAACATTATCCGTTATAAATGCGACATTAGGGTGCCTGATTCAGGAGGTTTCAAGGATTGATCAAGTCATTTAACGACAAAGGCACCGAAGACATTTTCAATCGAAAGAGATCCCGGGAGGCACGTCGTTCCTGCCCGGAAAACATTTGGCCTGTGGCGCAGCGAAAAATGGACCAGCTCAATGCCGTGGTTACCCTGAATTCACTCCGGATACCTCCCGGAAACAGGCTGGAGGCTATGAAAGGGGAACGCGTTGGCCAGCACAGCATCCGTATCAATGACCAGTTCCGTATATGCTTTGTTTGGTTAGACGAAGGGCCGGAACGCATCGAGATCACGGATTATCACTAATTAATAGAGCCCTATGGGATTAACCCCTGAGGCTCATGGATGGAGGAGAGGAATGGTTCGCATACCAAAGCATGGGGCACCGACGCACCCTGGTGAAATGCTCATGGAAGAGTTCCTGAGGCCACTGAACATGACACAGGTTGAACTGGCCGAAAAGCTCGGTGTCTCCTATCCCAGGATCAATGAGCTGGTACATGGGAAACGGGGCGTTACTCCTGACACGGCATTGAGGCTTGAACAGTTGTTCGGCATGGAGGCCCAATTCTGGCTCAATCTCCAGCTCGCATGGGATCTATACCATGTCGTTAATTCACCTGCGGCAAAGGAAATACGCAAGATCAAGCTTTTGCCTGACCTTGAAACTGCTGCAAACGGTTAGGTGAGGCAGTCAGGCCGGAAACCTGGCACACTTTCCCCATTCGGGATAATTCGACCTATTGCGCGGTATCGGGTGTCAGAGCACCACGGTTTCAAACTTGTTAATATCTTTGCCTGGAGGTTTGAGGCGAAGGAGAGTGGGTCAGCCGTTCGACAGGCTCAGGCCCCGAGCTTGGTCGAGGGGATGCGAGGCTCGATAGAGAAGCCAGCCGGCAAATTACCGCACTTGAAAGGATGCGGTTATCGGCGCGGGAGAATGGGTGAGATGCAAGGCCCGAGGGAGCGTGGGACCGGAGACGTACATAGCCGAGTACTTCGAGGATCACGCGCGACTGAGAACGCAGCAGATTGCCCGCTATCGTGCGCCGTATTAATAGCTTGTTTTTTGGGAGGTTTGAGGGCTTCAAGAGTGCGTAAGATGCAAGGCCAGAGTCACCGGATCGTATTATTGAAAATCGAGAGTGAAAATCAATGGTTTTGATTATAACGTTTAATAATATTGTCCTCCTGGCTCCTGGCTCCTGGGTACTGGGTGCTTATTTATGGATGTAATAACCACGCACTTAAATGCCGATTTCGACGCACTTGCGTCCATGATCGCGGCGAAAAAGCTCTATCCGGAAGCCCACTTAGTCTTCCCCGGCTCCCAGGAACGCAACCTCCGTGAATTTTTCTTAAAATCCTCCCTAATCTTATTTCCTTTCGAGCGCATAAGAGACATCGACCTTACCGCTATCAAACGGCTCATCCTGGTTGACATCAATATCATGGGCCGGCTCGGGCCTTTTGACGAAGTGGCCCAGCGGGATGACGTTGAGCTTCACATCTACGATCACCATCCCAGAACAGAGCAGGATTACCGGGGAACCATTGATATCGTGGAGCCTGTGGGTGCTACGACCACCATCCTTGTGGAGCTTTTGAGGAAAAAGAGAAAGAAGATCACCCCCGAGGAAGCTACGATCATGGCCCTGGGCATATATGAGGATACAGGTTCCCTGACTTTCGCCTCAACTACGGCCAGAGATTTCGATGCTGTTTCCTACCTGCTCAAAAGGGGAGCGCACCTGGAGATCATCCCCACCTTTATATCCAGGGATATGGACACGCGACAGGTTCAGCTTCTCCACGACCTTCTCACCTCCATGAAAATTAACAACATCCACGGTATCCCTGTTGCCACGGCCTCGGCCTCAACGGATGAGTACGTGGGTGAACTTGCCCTCCTGGTCCACAAGATGATGGACATGGAAAACCTCAACGCCCTCATTGTCATGGTGAGGATGGAGGAGCGGATCATTCTTGTTGCCCGAAGCCGTCTTCCGGAACTAAATGTGTCGAGGATAGCGGAGGAGTTTGGAGGGGGCGGTCACCAGACCGCCGCGTCTGCATCCATTCGGGAATTCACCCTAATACAGGTCCAGGAAAGGCTCATGACCCTTTTAAACCAGATGGTGGGGGAAAGGGTCAACGCCGGAAGTATCATGTCTTCCCCTGTTATGAAAATACTCGAATCAGACCCTATCGAGGCGGCGGCCGAGATGATGACCCGGTTTAATATCAACTCCATTCCGGTAATGAGCGAGGCACACAGGCTTACGGGGATAATTACCAGAGGTGTTGTGGAAAGAGCCATTCAACATGGTCTGGCTCACTCACCTTTGAAGGAGTATATGCTCACCGGATTCTCTACCGTTTCGAGGGCATCAAGCCTTGAAAAGGTGCGTGAGTACATCATCGAGAAAAGGCAAAGGATGCTTCCGGTGATGGAGGGGGACACGGTCCTCGGCGTTATCACGCGAACGGACCTCCTCGAGGCCATGCACGATGATTTCCGGAGGACCCAGTCTTTCGAAGAAACCTCAGAAGAAGGTGACGCACCGGAGGGTCGGGTCCGAAACCTCAGTGAGCTTTTGAGGGAGATCCTGGACACCAGAACCAAACGCATCCTGAAAACGGCTGGAAAGGTTGCCGATGAATCTGGAGACAAGGCCTATTTTGTGGGCGGCCTCGTCAGGGACCTCATTTTAAGGCAAAAGAACCTGGATGTTGACCTCGTGGTGGAGGGGGATGCCATCGAGTTTGCGAGGAAGCTGTCTCGGCGCCTGAAGGCTCGGATCAGGGTGCACCGGAAATTCCAAACGGCGGTCATCATCCTCCCTGACGGATTCAAGCTGGACGTGGCTTCGGCCAGGGCCGAATATTACTCATCACCGGGGGAATACCCTATGGTTGAGCGAGGCTCCATTAAACTTGACCTGTACAGACGGGATTTCACCGTTAACGCTCTTGCCGTTAAACTCAACCCGGAATCATTCGGGCAGGTGGTGGATCACTTTAACGGTTTGAAGGACCTTAAGGACAAAACTATTAGAATCCTCCACAACCTCAGTTTTGTCGATGACCCGACACGCATCATCAGGGCTGTCCGGTTCGAACAAAAATTTGATTTCAGGATCGGGAAACATACCGAGTACCTCATGAAAGGGGCGATCAAAAAAGGTTACCTGAGGCAGGCCCAGGGACCCCGTGTCCTCAACGAGATCATGATCATCCTGAGGGGAGATAACCCTATCCGGGCTTTCGACAGGATGGAAGAACTAGGGATACTGACTTCACTGCACCCCTCTCTGGCCTTTTCCAGCAAGATCAGGAGCATTTTTCAACAGGTCGATAAGATAAACTCATGGTTCGGTTTGCTTTTCCTGGACGAGGAACCGGACGTGGGGCAGATCTATTTCAATGCACTCATGATGATGAAGGCCCTCAAGGAGAGGGAACAGATCCTCGAGCTTTTCCACCTCAATGAGCATCAAAAAATGACATATCGGGGAAAATGGGAAAAGGTCTCCTCCACCATGAAGGAGTTGGCGCGAACCGACGATAATAAACCCAGTTGGATCGCAGGACTCCTGGGAGGGGTGGAAGTGGAGGATCTGCTGACCATTATGTCCCTTACAAAAAGGGAGGACACCGTTAAGGGTATTTCGGTTTATCTGTCCCGGTTAAGGTTCATCAAAAGGGAGGTGGGGGGCAAGGAACTAAGGGAGATGGGATACTCCTCGGGGCCGGTATACCGGGACATTATGCAGGCGCTTCAGGATGCGAGGGTGGACGGTGTCGTTAATTCGCTGTCGGAGGAGAGGGAGTGGGTGAAGGTTCACTTTCCATTGAAAAGTGAACCTGGGAAAAGGAAAAAGGGGACAGGGGAAAGGAAGTAGCTGCACTTGTGCACGAGTGCACCGGTGCACTGATTGAGCCTGGATTTAATATGTCGGCTCAATCATTTGACACCCCCCTTACCCCATGCTAGGAATGTCCACTGCCGGGCCCGTGGCCCGGCTTGAACGTAGAATGCGGAATGTAGAAAGTAGAATAAAGACCTTAAACCAATCACGCTTCAAATATATTTGCATGCTACGATCAGAAGGTATTACAAGTACAGAGTACTCTTCCAGGTTCTGGGTTCTACATTCAACATTCTTTCTTTTAAGGAAACCTTGTGAACAGTCAAATTATCCTCAAATTGATCATTCAGCTGCCCCCGCTCATGCTTGCCATATCTGTCCACGAGATGGCCCACGGGTACATGGCCTTTCGTAAGGGTGATTACACAGCCAAGCTGTTGGGAAGGGTCACCCTTAACCCCATCAAGCACATCGATCCTGTAGGGACTATTCTCGTTCCGCTTATGCTGGCATTTTCCGGAACGGGGATCCTTTTCGGTTGGGCCAAACCTGTCCCCGTCAACAGCTTCAACTTCAAATCACCGCGAAAAGATAACGCCATCGTTTCTCTGGCCGGGCCGGCCAGCAACTTTGCCATGGCTGGGATCCTTGCCCTTGTTTACCGCATTCTGCTCTGGTTTCCGGGATACGCCGATATTGTATCCTCTCCCGTTTTCAAGCCGTTGGCTGCCATGGTCGTTTTCGGAATTCACATTTCGGTGGTCCTGGGAGTTCTCAACCTCATCCCGGTATATCCCCTGGACGGCAGCCACATCGTTGAAGGGATCCTTCCGGCCCATCAGGCCCAGGTTTATTCGCGGCACGACCGATACGGGTTTATCATCCTTCTTGCCCTGATGTTCACGGGGCTCCTTTGGCGGATCATCGATCCTTTCTATTCCTTGATAATCGGTTTAATAGGTACGGTTTTCGCCATCCCCATCTAGGAATAATTTATTGAAACGTCATTTTGCCCGAAAAAGGGTGAAATATGAGAGATTCTGGTAATTCGTTATAAGTATTGGAAGCTTGGCTGCTTTTTTCAAAATTAACGCCCTAAAGTGGAGTATTTTGAATACCAGCTTCTAATCGGAGTACTCCGATCAGAATACAGGGAGGAAGCATGAAGCGTGTTTTATCTGGTATGAGGCCTACAGGTCCTCTTCACATCGGACATTACCTCGGGGCCCTGGGCAACTGGGTCCGGCTCCAGGAAGAGTACGAATGTTTTTATTTTGTGGCTGACTGGCACGCCCTGTCCACTATGTACGATGAGGCCGGGACATTAGCTGAGTACACTGAAGAGATCGTAAAGGACTGGCTGAGCGTGGGGCTTGATCCTGAACGGTGTACCCTTTTTCTCCAGTCCGCGATCCTGGAACACGCTGAACTTCTGGTCCTGCTTTCCATGATCACCCCGTTGTCCTGGCTGGAAAGAGTACCCTCTTACAAGGAGGTCAGGCAGCAGATGTCCCACAAGGACCTGGCCACCTACGGGTTCCTGGGCTACCCACTCCTGCAGACGGCTGATATCATCATATACCGGGCAAACTATGTTCCAGTAGGCATCGATCAGCTTCCCCACCTGGAACTTGCCAGAGAGATCGTGCGGCGCTTTAATTTCATGTACTCTTCGACAGGCTCAGAGCAGGCACCGGAGATTGATGAAGGGGGGGGGGTCTTCCCGGAACCGCTGGAGCTGCTCACCGAAGCTCCCAAAGTGCCCGGAACCGACGGTAGAAAGATGAGCAAGAGTTACGATAACGCCATCTATCTGAAAGATAATTCCGAGACGGTCTGGGAAAAACTCCGGCCCATGGTGACTGATCCGGCGAGGGTCAGAAGGACCGACCCGGGAGACCCGGACAAGTGCCCTGTATTTGAACTCCACGGCTTTTTCACTCCTGATGAAGGGAAGGCTGAGGTCGCCGAGGGTTGCAGGACTGCCGGTATAGGCTGTATCGACTGTAAAAAAATCCTCTTTGAAGCGCTGGAAAAGGTCCTTGAACCTCTGAGGGAAAAGCGGGGTGAACTTGACAGCAAACCGAACCTCGTAAGGCAAATCCTGGATGACGGCAACAACAAGGCCAGGGTAGAAGCCGAGCGCACCATGTCCGATGTCAGAAACTCGGTTAAGCTTTACACCAGTTGAGTGAACCGATTATGAGCGAGGAAGAAAAACCCACAAACGATGAGGACAGCCAACTTTCCAGTTACAGGATCGAGCTGGAGTCGTTTCAGGGACCACTGGATCTTCTGCTTCACCTGATCAGGAAGAACGAGCTGGACATCTACGATATCCCCATCGCCGAGATAACCAGCCAGTATCTTGGCTACCTGGATATCATGAGGGACCTCGACCTCGAGGTTGCAAGTGAATTTCTGGTAATGGCCGCTACCCTCATGTACATCAAGTCCAGAACGCTCCTGCCGGTGGATGAGGAGGAGGATGAAGGTGAAGTTGAGGATCCGAGAGAAGAACTGATAAGACGACTCATCGAATACAAGAAGTATAAAAAGGCGGCTGAGGATCTGGCCGGAATGCCGGTACTGCACCATGACATCTTCCTTCGGCCCGAGACCGATACGAGCAGCCAGACCGACGATGTGTACACTGAAGCGACCATCTTTCAGCTTATGGATGCCTTTCAGCGTGTTTTATCCCAAGCCGACAGAAGAACTCCGGTTGAGGTTACACGGGAATCCTTTACCCTTGAGGAGGGCATCAAGCTCATCGAATCCCGTCTGACAAACCAACCCAGCATGAGTTTCGCGGGACTGTTTTCTGGACTGGATAACAGGATGAAGATAGTAACCGTCTTTCTAAGCGTTCTTGAACTGATCAGGCGCAACCGCCTTATCGCTGTACAGGCCGATCACGGAGACCCTATAAGCCTGGTGCGAAGCGGAGAGCCCATCAGGGAAAATAGCCCCCACGAGGAGTCCGAAAGAGAGAATTTAGATGACCGCTGACAACAGGAGAGCCGTCGTTGAGGCGCTGCTCTTTGCATCCTCAAAACCCTTGTCCACAGAAAACCTTTCGGAAGCTTCCGGGATCGATAAGGCCGATGTCAATGAGATACTGGCCGCACTTGGGGAGGAATACTCCACTGACTCCAGAGGTTTTTCCCTTGAGGAGGTGGCAGGCGGTTTTCAACTTCGAAGCGATCCAAGGTTCTCCGCCCAGATAGGCAAACTGTTCGCTGCCAGGATCCGTCGCAGAATGACCCGGTCAAGCCTTGAATCCCTCTCCATCACCGCCTACAGGCAGCCCGTGACCAGGGCGGAGATAGAGCAGATTCGTGGAGTTGACTCAGGCGCGGTTCTTAAAACTCTGCTATCCTTGTCCATGATCCGCATTCTTGGAAGGAAAGAAGCTCCCGGCAGGCCGATCCTCTACGGAACGACACGGGAATTTCTTGAGTATTTCGGCCTCAGGGACATCGAATCGCTGCCCACGTTGGAAGAGGTGACGGAACTACTCGACGAGGGAGAGATGGGGAATATGCCTGAATCGGCGAAACGGGGAAACGGGGATACGGGGAGAGAAGATTCGCCCGATGAAGAGACTGAGCGACTGAGCGACGATGAGGATGGGGTTGAGACAGAGTCTGATGACTCAGCCTCAACGTAACAGAGTTTCGGCGTAACGGTGTGCCGGGGAAAAGGCAAAGCTCTATTGACATCAATATAAAGGAACACAAATGGATAAAAATTCACTTTCTTTCACCGATACCCCGATACACCAATACCCCGATACCAAGCGATGAGCGCTGTGAGATTACACAAGGCCATTGCCGACGCCGGATTCGCGTCCCGGAGGGCAGCCGAAGAGTTGATCCGGGGCGGAAAGGTTTCTGTCAACGGAGAGGTTGTGACAGAAATGGGGGTGATGGTTGATCCCAACACCGACCGGATCTCCATAGATGGAACTACTCTGGGGAAAGCGGACAGGAAAAGAACCTACATTTTTTATAAGCCTCTCGGAGTGCTCTGCACCCGGGACGACCCCCACGGGAGAAGCACCGTATTCGACGTACTCCCCGATGAAGTCGGGGCGGGTCTGCATACTGCCGGACGCCTCGACATGGATGCGGAAGGCCTTCTTATCCTGACCAACGATGGGGATCTCACCCTTACGCTGACTCACCCATCAAGCCACCTTTCAAAGACGTACCTGGTAAAGGTCAAGGGTGAGGTCCTGTTGACGAGCCTTAAAAAACTTCGCCGCGGAGTTGAACTTGAAGACGGGATGACCCTCCCGGCCTCCATCTCAGTCATCAAAGGCAAGGGCACCGAGAGAAACACCTGGCTCAGAATAGTCCTGAGAGAGGGGAAGAAGAACCAGATCAAGCGGATGTGCGAGGCTGTGGGGCACCGGGTTCTGAGCATCAAGCGGATATCCATTGGCGGGATGGCGCTTCCTGACAAGATGAAGCCCGGCAGCTTCAAAAAGCTGTCGAAGAAGGAGATCGAAACTCTGCTGGGTGGAAGGGATAGAATAGTCCAAAGTCCAATGTCCAAAGTCCAAAGGGGTAAACCGCAACCTGAACCGATGGACCAGGGAGATGAAGGTACACGGGGACGCGGAGTAATAATAACCCAAAGACCAAAGACCAAAGACCAAAGAGAAGAACCGGAAACAAAACCTGCACCCAGGAGTTGGAAGCCCAAAGAGGGGTGGGCAGTAAAAAGCCCAAAACCCAAAGGTACAAGGGGCAGGCCGGAAAAGAGCACCAGGCGCGGAGACCCGGAGACTCCCTTCGAGAAGCTCAGGGCAGGCAGTGGACGCGGAGAAAGAGCAGGCCAAAATCCATCCGGCGTCGCTCCTCGTGCTATAGCGGGCCGGAAGTCCAAAGACCAAAGAGGGAAACCGGAACCGGGATCAACAACCAGGAGTGGAAGATCGGACACAGGAGAAAAGGGGAGACGAGCCAGTCAACCTTCGTCCCGTCTTGTCCGCGACCATAGCTCAGCAGGCAAAAAAACACCTTTCCGCACAAAAAGAACTCCCAGATCGTAATTTAAACCTGATCAAAACCTGTCTCACGCAACAGACCAATCCCTTGAAACTGCGTTCCATGGAAAAAAGAGATCATCCCGGCCAGTAGCGGGCATCGTGCGGCTCTGCATGAAATAGGCGGATCCAAAGGACATCCGTCGAAGGCCTTTTTCACTTCCCTGTCGCTGATCCCGACTCCCTCATTAGTGACCAGGACATGAAAATACTCTCCCAACTTTTTTTTTGTTCCCGTTTAACCTTGACAGGGTCGCAAAAAGTCCGTTATCGGCTTTTTGCTCTTCGGAAAGGGAAAAGCGTGGTTTTCCCTTTCCTTACAAATCAATGACTTACACCCGCAGTCATTGATTCGGGCGCCCCCCTCGGGGCGCGTTGATGACTTTTTGCGAAGTCATCAACCTTCAAACGTCAAACGTGTAAATAAGACCCGAATTCGGGTTTTACTTAAAAAGTTGCAGCATAAGGAAAGTAGCAAACAGCTGAATACCAACGGCGCTGCTCGTTGTTAAACGGGCTGGCCGGGTAATGATGGTCGTCCTGTTCTGCCTGATGGCCTCGAAGACAGAGGACATATCCTTCTCGGAATTGATGAGTGTGTATGTATAATCCAGCTGCTTGAGGGAGTGGGAGTCGGAAAGTCCGAGCAGAGGCATTCCCTTTGATTTGGTAAAACTTTGAGCTTTAAGGTTGAAATTCAATTTTTTGGTGTAGAGGTGGCTGTACTCGACGGCATCAAACATTCCAGAGAACCGCTCCAGAAGGTTCCCAAGACAATTATAGTTGGGATAAAAGGGATGAGGAGCCACGATGAAAGCCCCCTTGGCCTTAAGTCGTTTCAGATCGAAAAATGTAAGTTTATCCCACTTCTCATCCATTCCATCCACACCGTAGATAAGAACGTGCTTTCCCATAACGGTGGCTTCAACACCTGCAATGAGCAGAACTCCGTTAGAATGGGCATATTCCGCAAGACCCTGATCGTAGGTAATCGTGTTGTGATTTGTTATGGACACAACCTGGTAGCCCTTTTTTGAAGCTTCCTTGATCAGTTCTTTTGCGGAATAATTGAGATTGTGCCTGGGGTCTTCACTGGTGTGCAGATGAAGGTCGCATTTTAATCGCATGTTTCTCCAAGTTCTATGATGTTCAAAAATTTTCGTAAATAATCAATTCCCGCCTAGATAACAATATTGTAACGATGTGTCAAACAAAAAGGCGCATTCGTCTTATTAAAAATGCCTGAAACAGGCGATACCGGGAACTTAGAGTTCCCAGGAATCGTCACTGGGTTTGCGGTTGTCGTAACGGAAGGCCTGCTCGCGCTTGTATCCGGAGATCTCCCTAAGTTTAACCCCTGAGAAACGCAGAATAGCTTTCCTTTTCCAGAGGACCGCCAGGGCGAGAAGGACTGCAAAAAGAAAATAGGCAAATTTCCATAGCCGGGTCAAAGTTGTTGGTGAGGCACCGGATTCTTCAGTCGCCTGTTCTCCGGTAGTTTTACCGGGCCTTTTCCCCTGTACGACTTCTACCAGTTTTCGGAAAACCCAGCCTTCCTGATCACGTTGGAGCTGAATGCGGCACCAAAGCCCTTCGGTGCTGACAAGATCGAACTCTTCGCCCTGTTCCGCACTTAAAAGCACCATATGGCTGGTCCCGGGTCCCTGCCGAACGTTAACAACAGATCCTTTGATCCGGACGTAATCCGCCATCACAGCACGAGGAGCGGCGACTATAAGCAGGAAGCAGATTACCCATGGAACATATCGTATAATTTGGATTTTTCGATGCAGACTCATTTGTGAGCAATCTAGTACCTCATGTGGAATGTGTCAAGTATAGGGACAGAAAATTAGCCATTTCTGTCCCTTTGCATTGCGAATTGAGGATTCCTGATTGAGGATTCCTGATTGAGGATTACCAGACAATTAAAAACAGTTGATCCTGTAGGACCGGACTCCCTGACCCTGAGTACTCAATCCCCAATACTTAATTCTCAATCCTGAATTCGGAATTTTCCCCGGACGGGTACATAACCACAAGCACTGACAACCCCAGCAGACCCAGCATGGACCCGCTAAGAAATACAGCCTGTACGTTTGCAAGATCGAGCAAAGCACCACCTATCACCGGTCCCAGCATGGTCCCCAGGCTCAGGGATGAATTGTACAGACCCATAGTCCTGCCCATACCCCTGGTTCTACCAAGGGAAACGGCCAGGGCTGAACCGGCTGGAACGATCAACGCCCCGGAGACCCCAAGGAACGCTGAAATGTACAGAAGGTCCTCAAAACCCCTGGACCACCCGATGAATGCTACTGCAGCACCAGCGAGGACGCTCCCGGCGGTGATGGCCTTCATGTGCCCGAACCTGTCTGACAGGTGTCCAAACGGTGACTGGAGCAATGTAGTAATGAAGGTGTTGACCGAGAGCAGGATACCAACCTGGAGTGCCGACAGGTTGAGGGATTTTACGGCATAAAGAGGCATGATAACCCAAACCAGCCCAATTCCTACAGCCCTCGTGAAGCGGAAAAAAAACAGGCCAGCCATGGGTCGGTCCATGATGATAAAATGCCGTTTCGGGGCTTTGGAAAAGCCGGAAGTGACTTCCGGTGCCTCTTTCCCTTTGAACCCTCCCTGCTGGGACGGCAGAGCGAAAACGGTGAAAACAAGAGCGGCAAGTGACATTATCCCCATTGAATAGAATGCCGCTGCCATAGAGTACTTGTCACTCATAAAGCCGCCTATGAGGGGACCAAAACCAAGGCCCGCAAAAAAAGCCGACGTGAAGGACCCCATGATAAACCCTTCCCTGCCCCGGGGAGAAAGGTCTCCTATTGCAGACATGGCTACCGGTACGAGCATCGCAGCTGCTATGCCCTGGAAAAACCTTACAAGCATCAGCTGGTACACATTGCCCGCCAATGCGTAAAGGGGTGAGACAACCGCAAAGAGCAAAAGCCCTGAAAGAATAAAGGGTTTGCGACCGAATCGATCACTGAGGATGCCCACTGGCGGCATAAACAGGGTCCTTGCCGCCGAGTAAATACCGAATACGATGCCCAAAACGAAGGAGGACGCGGAAAAGCTGTCTACATACGCCGGGAGGATGGGACTCAGGATCCCCAGGCCCAATGAAGACATGAAAATTGCCATGTACAGAGCGATGAATGTTCTTTTAAAGGGAGTCATCTATTAATTTCTGATTGAGGATTCAGGATTTTGAATTATAAGCCATCAATTTAGTCGTTGCTGAATGAAGGATTCATTGGTGCCATTAAATATCCCTTTCAATGCTCAATTCGGGATTCTCAATGCTGAACCACAAGGGCATTTTCAATGATAGATCTCACCTTTTCCGAAAGTTTTTCCCTGTCGTCATAAGAGTATGATCCAGTGGGTACAGGCGGGTGGATCGTAACTGCAACGTCAGCGCTTCTGGTCCACAAGCTGCCTTTTGGCAGGGATTGCCTTGTCCCATTTATCGTGATCGGGAGTATCTGAATGCCGGTTTCGATGGCCATGACAAAAGCTCCTTTTTTAAAGGGAAGAAGCTTCCCGTCACTGGATCGGGTGCCTTCAGGAGCAAAAACTACTGAAACGCCACGCTCCTTCATTGCCTCAACTGACGCATTTATGCCAACCATTGCCTTCTGGAGATCACTTCTGTCGATGAGAAAGTGACCGGCTCTGATGAGCGCATTTCCGAATATGGGCACCTTTTTGAGTTCTATTTTGCCGATAAATCGAAGCTGAAGTGGAAGGGAATGAATGATAACCGGTATGTCCATATTACTCTGGTGATTCATAACCACTATATACGATTCTTCTGCCGAGGAGATGTTGCCGGGGCCGTAAACAGTTACCCTGGCAGCAGCCAGCCTTAGCACAAAACGGGCCCAGTATCTAGCCAGGGGACCGTTGATGTAACGCTCGCCTGCACCGAGAAAGATCAGGATTGTGGCCACGCTGCCGAGAGCAAGGATGGAAAACGGGATCAAAACCAGGGCTCTGACCCCCACTATAAGTGAATATGGGTTCATGGGTCAGGAAGTTATCACGGAGAGGGGTTATAGTAAATTGAGGATTGTAATAGTAAAATGTGAAGAGTGAACCGTGAACAGGAAGAACGATGTTCAGTGATACAATTCACCGTTCACCGTTCACTGCACCCGAAGGGAGCTACATGATTCTTTGAATCGTTCCTACAAGGTCTTCAAAGGGGATGGGCTTGGTAAAGGTATGCATGGCGCCTGCTTCCTTGGCGGAATGAATGGGGCCGGGAGAATCCACAGCAGTAATAACGAGTATGGTCAGGTCAGGGATGTGGATTCTAGCCTGCCGAATCAGCTCAATGCCGTCCATAACAGGCATCATCAGGTCAGTAATGAGAATCCAGATGTCCTCACTCTGCAAGATCTGGAGCGCCTCAGGACCGGATGCTGCCTCCAGAGCGATGAAGCCTTCACCTTCCAGAAAGCGGCAAACGGACCAACGCAGTAGATGCTCATCATCCACAACAAGAATTTTACCCTTTTTACAAACCATACATTAATGGTTAGCAAAAAAGGGACCATAAATCGGGAATAATAAAAACAGAAAAACATATAATTTTCAACAGATTAAGCAAGTTACGTAATTGTATCAACATAATGAATAAGTTTTTTCACACAAAGGGTTGCTATATGACGCAGGAAGAACCGTAATTCGTAATTCGTAATTGGTTATTCGTAACCCCTAAAACAAAAAAAGGGCCGCATTTAAGCGGCCCTCGATAATTGAAGACTATCTGGATCTGGAAGTTTTTACAAAACACTAATCACGATTCACGAATCACTGAAGTTTAACCACATCCCCTCTTTTGAATCCGGAACCCTCGATAGAGCTTGCAATAGAAAATTTATCCGAAACCTGAGTGACTCGAACAGTTCCGGACCGGGAAAGGGCGCTCCCGAGGCTGAGGCCGCTGCCCGGGTCGATGAGGTCCTCACCTTTGGAGTAGACAGTGAAAACCGAGTCCATCTGGATATTCATATTATAGCCTGCGTTAATGTAGATCTGGTTCCCTTCCGCCTTAACCACCATTCCCTGCCACGGCTGGTCTTCCATGTTGTTGACTACGAACATAACAGCATCGGAAACAGCAGCTCGCGTCGCTTTTCCCAATGCTGTCTTCTTGTATGAGGTTCCGCCAAAGGCAACCCCGCTGAAGAAAGCTATTCCACCGATCCCGGAGCTGGAGATCTTTCCTTCGGCCCTTTCCGACTGTAGTATCTGGCCGGTGGTCGCGTCGATAAGGCGCAGATCCATTGCCACGTGCCCGGTGCTGGTCTTCCCGCCGATGCCTATACCGCCAATCAGGATCCCACCGGCGCCGCCACTCTCTTTTTCGATGAATTCGGTGATGGCTCCCTTTAACAGGACCTGAGCTCCCAGTACCTCTCCTATTTTGGCAGCTGTTTCCTGCCGGACCCTGCCGCTGGCACCCAGGTCCTGCTCTGAGAGAACCTCATTAAGTGAACCTCTCTCAACTACAATGAAACGGTTAGTTTTCATCAACTCAGTGATGACCATCTCAGTAAGCCGGTCTTCAATGTTCCAGCTGCGATCCCACCATCTGTTGTTAACCTTGTTGTCAAACTCCAGGACGGCGATCCGTTTTTTGGGACCGTCATATGGCGGGTAACTGATTTCCTGCTCGTCCATTACATTACTGTTTCCTCCGGCTGTCGTACATGAAACCAGAAACAGCATAGCCAACGGTAAAGCGAATACACTTAAGATCCGGTTACTCATGGTCATTGTCATTTACCTCCAATAGCATAATCCAGAAAGAACATCTCATGACTTAAATGTTAATATACTCAAAACGTCAAAACTTAAAACCTTAACTTTGACAGGGTCGCAAAAAGTCCGTAATCGGCTTTTTGCTCCTCGGAAAGCGAAAAGTGGCA
>JARGFZ010000020.1:16612-48494 GCA_029210965.1 bacterium
GCATTTCCGCTTTCCTCACGTATCAATGACTTTTACTGCCTGGTCATTGATACGGGCGCCCTCCACGGGGCGCATTGACAGGGTCCCAAAAAGTCCGTAATCGGCTTTTTGCTCCTCGGAAAGCGAAAAGTGGCATTTCCGCTTTCCTCACGTATCAATGACTTTTACTGCCTGGTCATTGATACGGGCGCCCTCCACGGGGCGCATTGATGACTTTTTACGAAGTCATCAACTTTAAACCAGCAGCCTGGAATTCGGGACCTGCAACATGGAGCTTTTAGTTAGTGCAGGTTCCTTTCCCCTTCTCCGTTTCCATCTTCTGTATCTTCATCAAGGTTCTGGTGCTCCAGAGAGGTGAAGGTATCCAGAATCTCCTCCCTGCACATAGGACATAGAATGTGACGGCTTTCCATGTAGATCTGGTCCTCCAGATCAGCCGGAGATATTGCCTCAACGGTTTTCATTGTCATTTCAAGGTTATTTTCATCCTCCAGGTCAATTATACCATCGTAGTCCGCGAACAGCTTCCACATCAATACGTAGCGCAAGGATCCAGGTTCAAGGGGCCTGGTGCAATATCCACATCTGACCCTACCCATCGGTGTTAACCAGAAGGTTTTCTACAGCTCCAATAAGCTGTTTTTGAGTGAACGGCTTGGGGAGAAATCCATCGGCACCGCATCTTTCGGCGTTCTGAACGTTAGCATGGTCGTCGTAAAAAGCGCTTATGAGCAGAATTGGGATGTGCTGACCTTCACGCTCCTTGCTCCTGATAATGATCGCGACGTTAAAACCATCCCCTTTCGGCATGGATATATCGCTGATCACAAGGTCAGGCTGAACCTCCATATATTTGTGAATCGCCTGTTCTCCATCGATAGCTTGATGAACAGTGTATCCGTTCTTGGTCAAAATGATCCTCAGAAGTTCCTGAATGCTGGAGTCATCGTCCACAATCAAGATGATTTTACCGTTACTACTCATTTGTGCGCTACCTCGCTCTCTGATTGACCATCCAGGATCCTGCCGAAAAGCTCTCTGAAGGTATTGGTACCCTGATTTGGAACCCGTGTGGACTCTGAGATCTCCTTGACCACTACAGGTCGTTTGAGTTCTCCTTCTATGAACGACTTTACCGCTTCAATAGATTGAATGTCATCTCCTATATCTCCCCCGTGAAGAATGAACGCCCCCACCGTACCTTCGGAAAAGGCTTTCCAGAGTGGGAGAGATTGTCTTGAGGATGGCAAAAGGAAAACCTGCAGGTATGTGTTTTCAGAAATTTCCAGGGTACCCATTGCGCCAAATGAAGAGTTGATGATCTCCTGATTCGAGAAATTCTCTCTCGAAAGCTTAAATTCGGCGTCTTCACTGATACTGGAAATAAAGAGAGTGATCAGTTCAATGTCAGATGAAAAAACCAGTATTTTACCCCAATGGTAATCGGCTAAATCGCCCTGGCCGGGCCTCAGGATCCTGTGGATTTTGAGGGCTTCCTCACCTGTTATTAGTGGTTCATCTTTGATGGGGGAGGACCTCCCTTCGCCGCTTGTGTTGATAATCCCCTTCTGGATGAGGCCAAGGATCGATTGGCAAACGTCGTAGTCAGTATGAGTGGATTTTTCTATAATGTCCTGGAGGGTGTTATAGAACTCCATCAGAAGGAGGACTTCCTGGGTAACAGGACGCATATTCTGGGGAAGTTCATCCCTGGATTTGGAAAGCTTCAGCACAGTGCCCAGTGGAGGCATCAGTTTAACTAGCGATTCCCATTCATCCAATTGGCGCATACCTTCCATCAGGAGGGCATCCATGGAGCGCGAGATATCCTTGGTCACATTGGCAGGCCCGGGATTGTACCTGAAATTGCCATCGTGCCATCTCAATATCCTGTACAGGGCTTTTTCGCCGGTGGTCTCTCCCAGTAAGGCGCTCACCACTGAACCTTCTGAAAGATGTATCCTGCCCTGCTGCTCTCCGTGCTGAAGGATCAGCGTCCCCGTGCGCCTGTTAAGACCGAAAATCTGAAGAAGGTCTACCAGGGACACTTCCGCAAGGCTGCCTTCAACACCAGTGCCTACAGTTTGAGAAATCGGTTTTTCGCCCAGTGGATCAAAGGCTGTCTCGATTTTTTCCTGCATATCGTGCCAGCGGAAAGGTTTTAGCAGGAAGGTGTCGGCTTCACCCCCGATAGATGCAAGAACCTCATCGTGGCCCCTTTCGGCGTCAATGAGGAAGATGAACGGAATATGTGTTGTTGTGGGGTTGTTTCTTAAAAAGGCTCTCAGGCGTTCTCCATCGAATAGTGGAAGGTGATAGTTTGTGATGATGAGGTCGGGCTTTTTCAGGAGAGCAGATTCGAGGGCGCCGGACCCGTCCGAAGCCGTGTCGATCTCATAACCGGCTTTGCTGATCCGTTTACCGAGCTTATTGAGAAGCTTGATGTCGGCGTCCACAAGGAGAATCTTCTTCATTGAGTTCTGACTCTCATATCTGGTCCTGGAGGGAGTACTCTTCCCTCAGTTTAAAGACAAGCCTTTCCACAAGTTTGTCATGGGAAGTGTGGAACCCTTTCCAGTCATCGATCCTGTGGTGAACTCCCATGAGTGCGTAGGCGACCCTGTCGGTGAGCAGCAGGATGAACTGAAAACTCTTTGATTGCTCGGGAGGTATAGAAATTGTGTTAATGTTGAGATCATTGAGTGTGTGTGCCCCGGTGAGATCCCCGAACACTCCAACCCTGGTCGCGGTCCGCGGCAGAAAAGTGTTTTTTGCCAGGAGGGCCTCGGTAATAAGGACGTTGTCGGTACCGATGTAGAAGAGTCCGCGACGTTCCGGGTTCTGGATAATATCGTTGATGATCGCTTCCTGGAGAAGATAGGTGAAACTGGCCTGGAACATCATCGGTTCAGTGTCTTTCAATACCGAGAGCCCATGGGTATCCGTGCCTGTTGTGAACGCTTCAATCATTTCCCAGAACCCTTTTTTCTCCCATTGGCTGTTATTAAAGGAGTCTGTGCGGCTGTCATAGGCGTTTTTAAGTGCTTTGCTCAGAAGATCTTCTGCGGTGTCGCCATCCTCGGGAAAACAGGCAAACCCGAAATGCGGTTTTAATCCGTACCTTTCAAAACGTTCTCCCAGGTAGCTCAACCTGCCAAAACCACGCCGGATGCGCTCGATGGTGATCCGACATCCGAGACTGTCTGTCTCAGGAACCCCCATAATGAATCGAAAATTCCCTACGTGCGAGACCACGTCGTAATCTCTCAAAATCCCCTGAAGGGTTTCCGAGATATCCTTGATCATGGCCTGTACAAGGCGGTAGCTCTGGTTTTTCTGAAAATACTCAGCACCTTCATACTCCAGACTGATCAAACCTACCCTCCGCCTGAACCTGTTACCCATGGTGACTTGCCGCTTCAGGAAGTCCAGAACAAACGGCTCGTTATAAGTATCCGATTCAAGGTCCCTTAAAGGGTTGCTCCTCATCCTGTCAAGAGTCTGGGCATTGTTGAGGAATGTCGCATAACCCTCTGCGATCGTTCTGACATCCTCCAGAGTATTTCCATCGAGATCTGATTCATTGTATGTATTCAGTTCCAGGTGTGCCAAGGCTACCAGAACGCCCACATGAAGGATCGGGAGGAATACGCTATTCAGTACGACCTTTCCCCTCCGCTGTTCAAAGAAGGGAGTGCCTCTGAAAATTTCTTCGTGTCGGTGAATGATCTCACCGGGATCGATAGACCTGCTCCTGTGATCCTCCCCTCTGGAGATAACCATCCGGAAAGATTGATCCTGATCCAGGACCCACACGGCACCAGATGAGGCATCAGCTTTCTCCATAAGACGTATCAGGAGATCATCTGAGAGTTTTGTGAGGTCCTGAAGGTCCTCAGCTCGATGTATGATGTTGCTCTCAGTCATCCGTTTCACCGGTTGCGGCCGTCCTGGATATGAATCTGCCTTTATTCAGGGTTTTGAAGAGAATATAAGCCCCGGATCCCGCTACGGCGCCCACAGAGTCATAGAGAAGGTCCTTAAGGTCGAACATTCTCTCCGGCACCAGGAACTGGTGCGCTTCATCCAGAAAACCGAATGAGACGCAGATGGCAGTTGTCCACAGTAATAGGCCAGGATTGGTTAGGGATCGCCCGTGTAAAAGGGCTCTTGCAAGGAGAAAAGCGAGTAGGGCGAACTCTGTTAAATGGACGATATTATTTAAATAATTCGGATGACTCGGGAAATAGGCCCCTGGTGTTGAAGAAAACAGAAGGATGGCAGCCGCCAGGCTGCATGGGGGTACCCATATTTTTTTTGGAGAGGACTTGGTGTGCGTGTCGCCAGATCCTCTCTGCTCGCTCTCCATGAACAGGCTCCCAATAAAAAAGTGTAAAGTGCAGGGTGAAGAGGTAAACAAAGTCCAAGGAAGATAGATTCGCAAAAGGTCCAATCCGGGACTTTTCGCTCCACGGCAAGGGAAAGGCGTCGTTTTCCCTTTCCTTACAAATCAATGACTTACGGAGTGAGTCATTGATTTGGGCGCCCCGTGCGGGGCGCATTGATGACTTTTTGCGAAGTCATCAACTTTGAATCTTGAATATTGAATTGAATTTCGCGCTATGGCACGAAAATTCCCCCTCTCGACTTGAAGCACGGCATGGAATAGAATTCATTCTGGAATGCGGAATGCGGAATTAAACCCTATGACCTACACAAAACGCATATCAGGCAAGGATGACGATCAGAAGAGCCGGGCGGTACTCCGGATAACCGAGGGTCCCGGCAAGGGGACCTCTGTGGAGATCACCTCCGCCATGACTATCGGAAGCCGCCCGGACAGCGATCTTCGCCTGGAGGACCCTACCGTTTCCAGGAAGCATGCCGAGATCTCCCGAACGGCTGAGGGGTTTCTGCTTCAGGATCTGGGCAGCACCAACGGGACTTCTCTCAACGGGGTCCGGGTGGATCGGGCCTACCTCAGGGATGGTGCCGTTGTCACTGTGGGCGAGACCTCCATGATCTTCAGCACAGGCGCGGACATCGCCATGAAAGCCGGGCAGGCCGCCTCAACCTTTGGTCAGATGGTGGCTGTAAGCGAACCCATGCTCAAGGCCTTCGCTCTTCTCGAGGGCCTGGCCGCCAGCAACATCACCGTTCTCGTTGAGGGGGAGACAGGCACCGGTAAGGAGCTTGCCGCCAGAGCCGTCCACGACCGCAGCCCGAGGGCAGAGCGCCCCTTCGTCATCTTCGACTGCTCCACAGTGCCGGGTCAGCTCATGGAAAGTGAACTGTTCGGTCACGCCAAGGGGGCCTTCACCGGGGCGTCAGAAGCGCGTCCCGGTGCCGTTGAAGAGGCCGAGGGAGGGACTCTGTTTTTAGATGAAATAGGGGAACTCCCCCTGGATCTTCAGCCCAAGCTTCTGAGGCTGCTGGATCTGAAAGAATTCAAAAGGGTCGGCACCTCGGACAGGAAGGTCGCTGATGTCAGGTTCGTGGCGGCAACTAATCTGGATCTCGAAGACCAGGTAAGCCGGGACCTTTTCCGTCGGGACCTGTACTTCAGGATCTCGGCTGCCAAGGTCACCCTCCTTCCCCTTCGGGAGCGGCCCGGAGACATCCCGGCCCTGGCCCGATACTTTCTGGGGATTTTGAACCGGGACCAGGGCAGGAATATGGCCCTTAAAAAGGACGCCCTCGGGGCGCTGGCAAAGCATTCCTGGCCGGGAAACATAAGAGAGATGAAGAACCTGCTGGAAACGGCTGCGGCCCTTTGCCCCAGCGACACCATCAGCGCCGCGAACCTGCCCTTCCAGGCGGCTGGCAGCCAGTCGTCATCCGACGGCAGCCTCGCCGGCGCCGAGGAACAGGCCATCAGGGATGCTTTGGAGAAGGCGGGGGGCAACAAGAGGAAGGTGGCGAGGCTGCTGGGGATAGCGCCATCAACGCTGTATGCGAAGATGAAAAAGTTTGGACTAGAGTGAGGACGCAGCACGCAGTAAATCTACAGAATGTAGAATGCAGAACATAGAACGCAGGAGGAAAGGCGTGGTTCCCACGCAGTCATCGCGAGCTGAAACCTGAGCGAAGCGATCCCGGTTTTTGTAAAAGCGTTGATAAGCATTTAACGCAGAGGAAATCTTCAATGTACTGTCTTTAATTACTACACCCGTTCGATTTCCGAACAGGGATTAACTGCGTGCTGCGTGCTGCGTCCTGCGGGCTTGGCTTTGTAACTCCTTGTTTTCTCTTCAATCTACACCCTACACTCTACACTGCCCTTCATTGGCCCCCCCATTGCAATTCCCCAACCATACAATCAACTTCAACTTTAACGAGTGAAAATGTGGGAGGTAAGTCATGAATATCTGTCCGAATTGTGAAAGCGAAATGGATCACGGCCTTGAGCTCTGCGAGAACTGTACGGGTGAAGGTCTTGAAAGGGTAATGGACGAGGCTATCGAAGGTCCCGCTCAAAGCGGGATCGCCTGTCTGGAGCTGGAAGACGGCCAGCGGTTTGATCTTGGCTCCGAGGAAACCCTTCTCGGCCGCTCCGATCCTTTAGACCAGATCGAGCCGGATGTGGATCTGAGCTACTGCGGCGGTTTTGAGCAGGGTGTGTCCCGCCGTCACGCCATCATCATGTCAGATGAAGACGGTTACGTCCTGGAAGACCTCGGCAGCACCAACGGAACGGTGGTCAACAGGGAGAAGATCATCCCTGGAACGCCCGTGAACCTGGTGGAAGGGGATGTTATCCACCTCGGCAAGATGAAAGCGATCTTTCACTCCGGCATCGCTGCCAGTGTCAGTGAAGGTGGTGTGTCATGAAAGCAGTAGGCAGCAAGGTCACAAGGATGGGTCTGGTAGGTTGTTTCGCGGCCTTAGCTTCAGCTGTGCCTCTGGGCCTGACGATGACCACGATCCACGGGGCGCTTCCATCCAGCATCATGTTCGGTCTGCTTTTAGGTTCCTTCCTGGCCGGTTTTTTCATGATATTCGAACATCTCTGGTACGGAAAGACCGGCGGCATGATCTCCAAGGTCCTTGTTTCCGCATCGGTAGGAGCTGTTGGCGGGATCATAGGAGCGCTGCTGGGGCAGACCCTCTTTCACACCTGGGGCACCAGGCTGGTAGGCACTTCCTCATCGGGCATATCGTTTCCCCTTTCCATGGGAGCTGCCCTCGGGTGGGGTTTTACAGGCATGGCCGTTGGGCTTGCTGTGACCCTTCCCTTCCCTGAGAACCGCGGACGATGGTTCGCCGCTTCTGCGGGAGGGTTCACGGGCGGCTTTGTGGGCGGCCTTGTCATGCAGTCCTTCAGGCCCCTGATGGGTGTGGCGAGCATGACCCTGGGGCTTGCAGTGCTGGGCTGGATCATGGGTATCGGGATCTCCTGGGCGCAACAGGCTATGGCCAGGTTCCGGCTTCAGGTGCTGGAAGGGCCCGGACGAGGTTCCGAGTTCATCCTGGGCCAGAGCTCCCTTCTGGGCAGCGATCGGCAATGTACGGTGCGTCTTGCTGGTGCAGGCATCGCTTCGAAGCACGCGCGGATCGAGTTCAGGGATAAAAAGCCCTATCTGGAAGATCTCGGTTCCACCCAGGGTGTGATCGTCAACGACCGAAAGATGTCCAGCCATTCCAGGGGTTTGAGGCATGGCGACCTCATTCGAATGGGCGATAACCTTCTGCGTGTAAACGCCTCTGGACCGGCGGTAACCAAACACGCTGCTACTGTAATGGTTCTGCTGGCCCTGGTATTCCCTGTCCCGGCCATGGCCGATACAAACCCGGAGCCCGTGGGGAAGATCGATCAGCCTGAGCCGGAATGGGGGATCAATCAGGTAGACACAACCCGGTACCCTCTCGTGGATCTTTACGCCACAGTGCCTGCCCAGGCTCGTCCGGGCAACATCAGGGACCTTTCTTTGACAGAGGATGGCACAGAGGCCACCATCGTGGAGATAAGGGACCTTTCCAAAAGTGTGCGGGACGTTCCCTTGACCGTCTCCCTGGTGGTGGATGTGAGCGAGAGTATGAAGGGGGCCAAGCTCCAGGAGGCAAAAAGGGCCCTGCTCGGTTTTTCACGATCCATCCCGACCTCCGCGAGCATTCAGCTGGTTGTATTCAGTGATACGGCCCGTGTCGTTGCCACAGACCTGACACCCGATAGCCTTGGGGAACATGCGGCCCGGCTCACGGCCGGCGGCCACACTGCTCTCTTTGATGCCGTATCTATGGGTACCCAGCTGGTGCAGGAGCGCTCGGGTAGAAGGGTGGTGCTTACTCTCACAGACGGGATAGCCAACCGCGGGGCAGCCTCCATGGAAAAAGCCATGAATGATGCCCAACGCGCTGGTGTGAGCCTCATGTTCGTCGGCCTCGGGCCGGACGCCCGAAAGAACCGCCTTACTTCCATGGCGGAAAGGACCGGTGGACGGGCGGTATATACATCCCAGCCGGAGGTTTTGTCAGGACTATTCGAGGGAATGGCCCAGGATATCAGCCGTGAGGTTCTCTTCAGATATCGAGCCACCAATATAGACAGCCAGGTGGTACCCGTAACGCTGCGGCTCAACACAGCCGATTTCAGGGTCGAGGTCACCAGCCAGTATTTCTCACCTCGCGCTACTTTCATGGGAAGTACCGGCAAAATGTCGTGGCCACTTATCCTGGTAGGTCTCCTGGGTCCCATAGGCCTTTTGCTGGCAAGTCGCCTGACAGCTTTTGAGCTTTCCAGATCAAACGTCCTTCTGGTGGAAGGTTCGGCAGGCGCCACCCGCATGCTCACCAGGGTGCTTACCCGTCACGGAATGACGATCCCCATGTCCATCGGTGGGGAGACCCTTCTGGTGAACAACCAGCCGGTCACCGGTACTGGCACCCTCAAACCGGGCGATACCCTCACCTGGGGCGAGACAACGATCATGCACAGAGGGAAATAGGCCGTGACTGGTGATTCGCTGCTAGTGATTGGAAAAGGCCTGGAAAAACCTGATAACAACAAACGAGGTTTAGGGGTCTGGGTTCTGGATATTAGACCCCAAACCCCAAACCTCAAACTCTAAACCCTAAAACTGGAGGTCAAACGGAGATTTCAATTTTGTTATCCGTTTGACCTCCATTACTATCTATGATAGCAAATTCAAGCAGGATCATAGCTCGTGATGCAGGCCGACGATGTGTCCGTCGGCCTTGTCCTGATGGAGGTCCGAGGAATGAAAGACGACAAGTTCAAGGAGTTCGATCCCACGCGCACTATTCCCACGAGGGATCGCCTCTCCGCAAAAGAGCCGAAGCAAAAGGCGCACCTTGTGCTTCTAACAGGCGACAAGGCCGGAACCCACTACCTGATCAAGGACGACAGAATGACCATCCTCGGCCGGGACGCCGAGTGTCAGATCCACCTTCAGGACCCGGATGCATCCCGAAGGCATGCGGCCATCCAGCCCTTCGGCCGGGAGTTCTACATAATGGATATGGGAAGCACCAACGGAACCCTCATCAACGGCCAGAGGGAAGAAAAGAGGATCCTCCGCCACGCCGACAAGATAACCATAGGTCTGCAGGAGTTTCAGTTCCTTCTCACCGGTCCGGACGGCCATCCCATCCTCACCTCGCCAAGGTCCTGAGCCCACGTCGGAATATGAATAAAAAGCTTGGAAAATACCTTGTTTTAGGTGAGATCGGCAGAGGCGGTATGGCAGTGGTTTACCGCGCTCGCCAGGAATCCCTGGACCGCATTGTGGCCATCAAGGAGCTGGACCTTTCGAGAAGCAGCCAGGATCCCAAGGCATTGGAACGCTTCCAGCAGGAAGCCAGGGCATCCGCCTCCCTTGTTCACCCCTCCATCATTACGGTCCACGATTTCTGGGAGAGGTCCCAGAAGGCCTATATCGCCATGGAGTTCGTGGAAGGCCTGGAACTCAAGGAAGCACTGGGGATCCTGGGACCTGTGGGCCCTGTCACAGCTACCCGAATAGCCATATCTTTGTGCCACGCCCTCAGCTATGCCCATGAAAGGGGGGTCATTCACAGGGACATCAAGCCCGGCAACGTCATGCTTTCCACACAGGGCAGCGTAAAACTTGCCGACTTCGGCATCGCCCTTGTCTCTGGCTCCGCAGATCTGACCACTACCGGCCAGATCATCGGGACCCCCTCATATATGTCTCCTGAACAGATCCGCGGTGAACCGCTCGGTCCGGCATCGGAGGTCTTCAGCCTGGGTGCCGTTCTTTACGAGATGGTGACTGGAGCAAAGCCGTTCACCGGACCCAGCGATGTGGCTGTGACCCACGCTATCGTTCACAAGAGACCGGTGAGGATCCGAAAGCTCAGCCCGAAAACACCAAGACGGCTGGTTCGGGTGATCATGAAGTGTCTGAGAAAGAAGCCTCTCAGACGTTACGCCACCATGGATGAACTGGCTGAGGCTCTTGGCAGTTCTCTGCCAAGGAGGGTGTCCTCCACGAGGGAATTGGTCTCAACCCTTGTAGCAAGAGCCGGGCAGCAGGGGAATGACGATCTGACCATCCCCCTGGCTTCTCCGGATCCGGCTCCTTCCAGGGGCCGTCCCATCGCCTGGATAACGGCCCTGACCGCCGCTATCGTTCTGGGTGTGTTTGTCTTCTGGCAACAGGATTATATCAAGGGCCTGATCAAACTACCTCCTGCACCCATGGCCGCTGCCCCGGTGGAGCTCACTATTAATGCCTGGCCCTGGGCCGAGGTCATCCTTGACGGGGAGTCCCTGGGATACACGCCCAGGGTAAAGCCATTTATAGCACAGGCCGGCCGGCACACCCTTGTCCTGAAAAACCCCCATCTGGGTGAACGGGAACTGGCCCTGGACCTGGTTTTCGGAAAGAGTGAAACATTTTCGGTGGATCTGACGGAGAGTAAACGATGACCTTTCCGAACCGTATCCTCACCGGAGCCCTGGTTTTAGTTTGGGCATTTTTCCTGGTTCCTCACGATCTGCTTGCCGGTGAGGTTGTCCGGAAGGTGGGCAGCGGGGATTCTCTCTCCCTTATCTGCCAGGAGGTTTACGGTGACAAGGGCCTCTATACGCTGGTGGCCCTGTACAACGGCAAGGATGACCCAACGAAAATCAGCCTCGGGGAGACCCTGCGCCTTCCCTACTCGGACACGGTTAAGCTTCAAAGCGGTGAAAGCCTGAGCATGCTGGCAAAACGTGTCTGGGGGGAGGCTAAAATGTATCCCGTCCTGGCCTGGGCCAACGGGGTTCAGGATGCCGGAATGGTCCCCGCGGGAACGCGCCTGGCTGTTCCCGTTCTGGTGCCCTATGTCCTGAAAAAGGGCGAGAGCGTCTCCTCAGTGGCTGGCGTTTTCTACGGGAATGAGCAGGTGTACGAGGTCATTGTCAACGCCAGCCGTATTGAGGATCCGACCCGTATCCCGGCCGGGACGCTTCTGAAGATCCCCTATGTCATACCCAGGCCTGTTGTGAAAAAAGCTCCCGTCAGGACCGTGCGCAAACCGGCCCCAAAACCGGCTCCCAAACCGACCCCCAAGCCGGTTGTGACGCCGATGGTGAAAAAACCTGAACCTGATCTAAAAACTGAAAAAGCACTGAACCTGCTCGGGAAAGCTGAAAGCGACTTTAAAGAAGGCCGTTACGGGGATGCCTGGACCATGGGTAATGACGCCTCCCGGGACCTTGATGACAAGGATAAGGCAAGGGCGCTCAGATTGATGGCCTTAAGCCAGTACGCTTTCGGCAGGACCGATGAAGCTCTGGATGCCCTTAAGAGGGCCCATGAACTGGACCCGGATTTTACGCCTGACCCTGCGTATGTTAATCCGGAGATGATGGTTCTCTATAAAAAGGCAGGGAGCCAGTAGCCAGAATCCAGAAGAGAAGCAGTGCGAGGTGCGAGGAAAAACTTGTCATCGCGAACCATCCCCCGTGTGAAGCGATCTCAGGCAAAAGCTTCTAACAGGGATTAAGGGGCTGTAGGGGATAAAAAACCAATTCCTTTTAAAACAATAACGCAGAGGTGCGCAGGACGGCCAACTGTGGCCGTACCGCAAAGGGCCGCAGTTTAAATCCCGATTCTCGGATAAAGCACAGTTACCACGCAAGCGATGATTTTAACGCAGAGTGCGCGACTTGTCGCGGCGTAGCTGAAAGCGAAGACGGAAGGAACGCAGAGAAAACCGTGAATCCTGAAATAACTTCCTTTGAAATCTGAGATCAGATCTTTCTTCGATTCAAACCCCGGTTCCATGAAACTCCTGGCTATCTTCCGTGAACTGTCCTGCTAAAAAGTGCCAGCAAACAAAGGAATCCCAAAATTACTAAGCTGCCAATCACAAAATACACAAGCATGATGAATACATCCGACAATGTGATTTCAACCCTTGTTTTCATCATATTTACGGGGTATCTCCCATAATATATAAGCAATAATGAGAGAATCGTATCTTGATTTTCAACCTCCGCGTCCCACCGCGTACTCTGCGTTCAAACCGCCGCACTTAATGGAACTGTGCTCTTGTTTTTACGCACGCACGCAATCACGCTCTACGCACTCACAAATTCCCCTCCTGGATATTATCCAATCGCCTTTGAATAGCTTCAACCATTTCCCCCAGGCTCTTCTTTTTCAGCGCGCTCACCGTCAGGGCGCCGTACCTTTTTTCAAGGTTGGGCAGGACGCCGCTTTCTACCAGGTCGGCCTTGTTGAGCACCAGCATGGTGGGGATGTCGCTCAATCCCAGCGCCTCCAGGGTCTCCTCCACGGTGACGATCTGCTCACCGAGGTTCTCGGCAGAGGCGTCGGCCAGGTGCAGGATAAGATCGGCGTCCCCGATCTCCTCGAAGGTGGCGGCGAAGGCCTTCTCCAGGTCCGGCGGAAGATCACGAATGAGCCCCACAGTGTCGGTGAGGATACAGAGGGTCCCTTCGGCCTTTGTCAGGCGGCGGCTCACCGGATCTAACGTAGCGAACAGTTTGTCTTCGGCAATCTCATCAGCGTTGGTGAGGGTGTTTAAGAGCGTGCTCTTTCCCACGTTGGTGTACCCCACGATGGAGACGATGGGTGTCCGGTCACCATCCCTTTGCTTGCGGCGGGTTTTCCGTTCCTGAGTGAGGTGGGCCAGTTCCTTTTCCAGCTTCCCTATGCGCTGACGGATGTGGCGCCGATCCACCTCGAGCTTGCTCTCTCCAGGTCCCCTCGTGCCGATGCCGCCGGCAAGGCGGGACAGGGCGGTTCCTTTACCAACGAGCCTCGGCAGGAGGTATCTCAACTGGGCCAGTTCCACCTGGATCTTCCCGCCCCTGCTTTTCGCGTGCTGGGCGAAGATATCAAGTATGAGCATGGTGCGGTCAAGGACCTTTAACTCGGTCTTGTCGGTGATGGCCCTCAGCTGGGACGGGGAGAGTTCCTGGTTGAACACCAGGGTGTCCACGGCCTGGTCCAGCGCATCGATACTGATGTCGTTCAGCTTTCCCTGTCCTATGATGGTACGCGGGTCTGGCTTGCTCCTCTTCTGCAGGAAGGTGTCAGTGACCGTAAGGCCGGCAGTCCTTGCCAGCTCCGTAAGTTCCAGCATGGACTCTTCAGACTGGTCCGCATTCTGGCCGGTGATACCCAAGAGCATGACACGGGAGACCCCCTCGGTGACGATGCCGGTGATCTGGCGGCGCATCCAGTCTTCGGCAAGCTCAATGAGGTCCAGGGGGTTTTTCCTCAGTTCGTGGGGGTTGGGGTAAACTTCCGTGGTCCAGCGGGTGCTGTCGGTGGGGACGAGGTAGGCAAGATGGGTTTTGCCTGGCATACCGTCCGGCATTACATCGATGGCGACGATAAGGTCCAGGCGCACGAGCAGGAGGTCGGTCATGTCCTCCCTGGTGAACCCTCCCGGCTCAAGGTGGGTGTGGATGAGTCGCAGCCCCCTGAGGTGTCCCGGGCTGAACCGAAAAAGGCGAAGATCCGGGATGAGTACGCTGCGGCGGTCCCCGATGAGGATATGGGTAATGTTCCCGCGGCGGTCCAGCAGAAGGCCCAGCTGTCGTCCTGTTTCCCGGGACACCTCCGCCAGGCGGCGTGCCGTTTCCGGGGATACGATCTCTTTTGTGCTGGGTTTGCCCCGCCCGAGACGCTCGATCTTCTTGAGCTGCGCTGTTTTGATACCTGTGGTTTTTCCCTCTATTTTTGCTATGGCTTCCTCCGGTGTAAGTATTTAGGAATTAGTATACAGGAGTCAGATGAAAACCGCAGTTTCTTCAAAAACGCTAAGAGCTGATTTACCGCAGAGGACCCGGAGGGACGCGGAGGAAGGCCTGAATGTAGCATGCCGCGGTTCCTGCGAAGGTGTAGGCGAGATTTGAAAACTTCCGATGGAATTTTTTTGGTATCTTCCAAATTGACAGTCCTAAGTCAATTTTTTATTTTGGACCTTGGATCTCTTACCCGCCATAACTGAACGGTGAGCGTTAGCGACGGCGGATGGATCAAACCCTTTGAGATCTGAGATTTGAGATCTGGAATTCGACTTTACGCAAACCCTTGTAGCGATCCCACGGCAGCGAGCTGTTCATTTACATAATTACCGATGATATCTGCCAGGGGGTCGTCGATCTGGATGAACTGGCACCCCACTCCGGATGGACTGTCTTCCCTCACTGCTCCCTGCCACTTGACCTTGGCTTTTGCGTTAATTATTTGCTCAACGCCCGGCAGGAAAAAGGTGATATCCATCTCCGCACCGACCAGGGGCGGAGGATCTGCTTCCAGAAAGACCCCCCCTCTTGATATGGTATGGATCCACAGCTGCCTGACCTTGCCGTCATGGATAACATTAGAAAGCAGGTGTGTGGGTATTCTTGCAAAACGGCGCTTGGCAATGACAACGGTCCTCTCTATGGCATCGAGAAGCTCATCTCTTTTGAGAGGTTTGGACACAAAATCATCGCAGCCGGCAGCATAGCATCGCTCCCGCAGCTCCGGACTCTGGTCCGAGCTCACCATAATGATGGGGATCGTGTTCGTCAGGGGGGCCGATTTGACCTTTCGACAAACCTCGTCTCCATTCATGCCGGGCATGAGGAGGTCCAGTATGACCAGGGTAGGGCGATCTGAACGGATGGCGACGAGAGCTTCGGTACCGGACCGCGCAGTGGAAACTGTAAAAGAACTCCTGTCCAGATAGCTTTTCTCAAGGTCAAGGAAAAGTTCAGTGTCATCTACAAGGAGGATCTTCATTTTGTGCGGTCGGTCCTTTCCCAGTCTTAGGAGTTGAGATATTATATAGACAATAGATTTATCAAAAGTGATTGTTTAGGAAACCTTCGGCAGTGTCAAGTAGTGGGTCCGCCCTGGAAGGGCTTGAATCTGCCTGGAGTAAGAAGGGAAATGGTCTCCGAAATGAACGACACCTGGCTGAATTTCATCTTTCGTGGCGGTGTTCTTATGGTTCCTATCGTTCTTGGCTCGGTCATCGGGCTGGGGCTGATCCTGGACCGGTTCAACGTGTACCGCAGATTGAAGCTTGAGGGTTTCGCGGTGGTCGGCGGTGTGAGGCAGGCCCTGGGTCGGGGTGATATAGCAGCGGCCATAAAACACCTTGAGGGCGATGAGAGCGCTGGAGGCCAGGTCCTCACGGAGACGCTGGTGCGGTATCATGAGGGTTCAGGGAGCGTTCAGAGCTCTTTTTCCCTGGCCGCCGGGGAACTGATAAGGAAAATGGAAGTCTCCCTCAGGGGGCTTGCCACTGTGGCTGCGCTTACCCCTCTTCTTGGATTGCTGGGCACAGTCATCGGAATGATCCGGGCCTTTATGGCGATAGAGGGACAGGGTGCCAGCGTGAGCCCCGCACTGCTTGCCGGCGGCATATGGGAAGCGCTGCTTACAACGGCAGCGGGCCTAACTGTGGCCATACCCTGCCTTATGTTCCACAACCTCTTCCTGGGACGTATCGAACGGGTGGAGGGAGAGTTGAGCCGAATGGCGACGGAGCTTGAAGATGTGGTCCGCTCCTGAGTCAGCAAGGTTCCGTCCCCAGCGAAGGCCGAACCTGGAACTGGGGATGACCCCTCTCATCGATATCGTTTTTCTCCTCCTGATATTTTTCATGCTGACATCCCGCTTTGTGGTTCAGGAGGGGATCCAGGTCGACCTGCCGGTAACAGACCGTTCCCACACCCTCCCTGCGGAGAAAACCCACAGGATAACTGTTCGATCCCAGGGGGTGATTGTAATGGACGGCAGGACCATGACGGTGGGAGATGTGGAGCTTTATCTGCGGGATCGGGACGCCGCTTATTTCGGGACACAATTCGAGATCCTCGCGGACAGGAGTGCTTCTGTCCAGACCGTGATCTCCCTTCTGGAAATGTTAAGGGATAAAGGTGCCTCCCGGGTTACTTTGGGCACCGAGCGTTCCGTTGAGAAATAACCCCCACTGACAGCACCCGCTGGAAATGTGAGGCGAGGGGGATTGAAGACCATGGGACGCGGTGACTCGGTGACAGGGTGACGCGGGGTAAAACCTGGAACGGTAAACCTGAAACTCCAATTACTGTCATTCACGGCAGAGCTGTATCCAGGTATTAGGTATCTAAGTATCTAAGTATCCAGGTTTTACGGATTTCGGATCACGGGTCACGAATTATGAACTATGAATTATGGATTTTCCACCACTTCAAGGATGTATCAAATTTGTAGGCACAAACTTGTAGGCACTTGACACGGTGCCGGACCTCTGCTAACGAGTCGAAGTTTATAAAAATCTATATGGGAGAGGTATGATTTTGATTGGGAAAATAAATTTAACACTAATATGCGCGATATTGTTCTCCCTGCTGGCAGCATCTTCTGTCGCGGCTGCCCCATGCGGCGATTGCCATGCCGAGTGGTTGGAGAAGATCACCGCACAAAAGATATTGCATTCACCTTTCGAGGAGGTGGATTGCGAATCGTGCCACGATGACCACGGTGATACCAACAAGCTGATCCTGGTGGAAGAGGGTAGTGCACTCTGTTATCAGTGCCACGATGAACCCTCTGAAGGCGCGCATATCCATGCCGCCGTGGAAGAGGAAGGGTGTGTGGGTTGCCACAACCCTCATGGATCTGAAAACAAGGCTCTCCTCCTGGATCCTGTACCAGACCTGTGCATCGGCTGCCACGATGATCCCACTATGAAAGCTGTTATCCACGAAGCCGCCGCTGACGGCGGTTGCGTGGACTGTCACGATCCCCACTCTTCGAAAAACCAGAAACTTCTCGTTGCCACAGGTACCGCCCTTTGTGCCGAGTGCCACGATGACCCTGCTGACAAAGGGGCCCTTCATCCTATTATCGAGGATGACGGGTGCTCCGCCTGCCACGACCCTCACTCATCGGACAACAAGGCTCTGTTAAATGTACCGAAGGGTGAACTCTGTGTGGAATGCCACGATGATCCCGCCGACAAGGGAGCCCTTCACCCCATCATTGAGGAGGACGGGTGCTACGCGTGTCACAGCCCCCACGCTTCGGCCAACGGCTCCCTTCTGACAGAACCTGTGGCCACTTTGTGCCTCGAGTGCCACGACGATCCCACGATGAAAGCCGTTAAGCACGAAGCCGCTGCAGACGGTGGTTGTGTGGACTGTCACGATCCTCATTCCTCGAAGAACAAGCCCCTACTCCTCAAGGCCGGAGCCGATCTGTGTGCCCAATGTCATGATGGTCTCATGGAGGGCAAGCTTCACAGCATCATTGATGAGGACGGCTGCCTGGCTTGCCACGATCCCCATTCCTCAGATAATGCCAAGCTTCTACCAGGGCCGGCCGAAGGGATGTGCCAGGAGTGCCACGACAGTATGGTTGATGGCGGTCCCGTGGTTCACGAGGCGGTTTCCGACGGAAGCTGTACCGATTGCCATACTCCCCACGCATCGAAAAACAGTCCCCTGCTTCTGAGCGACCAGCCCACGTTATGCGGGGAGTGCCACGAGGTCTTCGGTGAGTTTGACAATCAGCATCACACCGCTATCACGGACGGAGATTGTACCGATTGCCACGGAGCCCATACTGCACCACAGCCCAAGTTACTTCTCGCCCCCTACAATACGGAAAGATATCCTGGCCCATTCACTGAAGAGAAGTTCGCCCTGTGTTTCGAGTGCCACGACCCTTCCCTCGTAACAGGCAAGGGTGAAGATGGTGTTACCAACTTCCGGAATGGGGACAAGAACCTGCACGACCTTCACGTCCAGGGTGCACTGGAACCAAACAAATACGGCATCATCAAGCGCGGGAGGGCCCGGTCCTGCTCCGGCTGCCACGATCCCCACGGATCATCCCAGCCCTTTGACCTGCTCAGGGATTACGAGTGTGCTGACGTCCAGTGTTACACCATGACCTATTATCCTTTTGAGGATGGCGGCAAGTGCGCTGTGGGCTGCCACAAACCCAAATCCTATCATCGGGATGGGGGGACATCTGAACCCCAGCCTGCTAAATGAAAAAAGCCGCTCTGATGAGCGGCTTTTTTGTGCGTGATCGTTAATCGGTAATCCGTGATCAGTCATCGGTGATCAGTAACATCATACCAAGGAACATGCTTTTCAATTATTTCAAAATAACGCTTGATATTTAACTGTATGGTTTGTTCGCTCTCACGGTTCACGGTTCACGGTTCACGGTTCACGGTTCACGGTTCACGGTTCACGGATCACGGATCACGGATCCAACCCCAACACCGCTCTCTCAAACCTCTTCCAGTTGAAATAGAATCCGACGGCAAGAAGAAGACAAATTACCAGGCTCAGACCCAGGAGAAGTCCCGTGATCCAGACCGTCTTTAAGATCGCCTCCCTCTTCAGGATGACAGACTGATAGACCTTCTCCTTTTCCCCATGCAAAAGGGAAAAAAGCTTGTCCAACGACTGGTCGGCATCTCTCATGAGGATCTGAAAATCCTCCCATTTTCCCATTTCGAGAGCCCCAGCCGCCAATTTGGCCAGCTCCTTGAACCTGTACACGCCGTCCTTCATTTCCTTGGAAAAGGAAGAGGAGAAGGTCTGGTCACCTTTCTCCAATCCAGCCATTAATACGTCAAGGTCTTCACTGGAAAAGGCTGCTTGATCCGGAGAGTTCATGAGCCTGTGAAAGGATGTCTGTGCTTTTCCAAGGAGTGAAGTCATCTCATCGATCCAGTCTGCCTTCGGGTCATGGATCTCCGCCAGTGCGTCGATGCTGCCCCTTATCTTCAACAGGGAAATAAGGGACATGCTCCCGATGATAAGGGTCACAACGAGAAGACACAGGTACAGCCTCTTCAGGTTCACCGGGGCCGGAGCCTGGCCGCCTGTCAGAGCCCTACTCCACACCATCGATAAAAGTGAGGATGGATTCCCAGACGGGATCAGTCGGTAGAGAGGGATCCTTCGCTGATACCGGGACGATGGTTCGGTTGGGTATATTGAACTCTTTGGCCATAACCTGCACAGACTTCAAGCGCCTTGACCTGGAAAGCTTGTCCCCTTTAGTTGCCACGACCAGGATGGGTATCTGTCTTCCCTCCAGGATGTTACGGACAGCGCAATCGTCCGCAGTGGGCGGGTGGCGTATATCGATGAGGTGCATGGCCAGGGTTGGGCCGGGCGGTTTATCCAGATAGAACTCCACCAGGGATTGCCACTGGGCTGCCATGACCTTGGGCGCCTTGGAAAAGCCGTAGCCCGGGAGGTCCACCAGCAGCAGGATATCGTTAACCCTGTAATAGAAAATTCCTCTGGTCTTGCCGGGGGTGGAGCTTATTTTTACCAGTTTTTTCCGTCGCATCATGGCCGCTAAAAGAGACGATTTCCCCACGTTGGATCTCCCGAATACGGCGATCTGGGGCAACTCCGGTTCGGGGATCTGCTCAGGTGTGAAGGCCTGGTCGTGTAGTTCCGCGCTTATGATCTTCATGGAGTCATGAATTATCACGTGCCGCAAGTAGCCGTCAACCGACGTGATGTGGCCGGGAGGAAAAACAATCTCCATGATTTCCTATAACTTGACGCTTTTCATGCCCATGGATATACATTAATGGGAGCGTGGGAGCGTGGGAGCGTGGGAGCGTGGGAGCGTGGGAGAAAAACCTTATTCCACCTCCCCTATTCCATATTCACTCAAGGAGCGCTGTTGACCATCGAATCAGACTGCCTGACAGGTACTCTCGGAGAGTTCTCCCTTGCGGATATAATCCAGCTCATCAACATGGGGGGCAAATCCGGCAGACTGGCCCTTGTGAACGGGTTTTCCGATGAAGGGAGCCTCTACTTTGAAGGTGGTTTTGTTGTGCATGCCAGTGTGGGCAGCCTTGAAGGGGAAGGGGCAGCTCAATCCCTCATTGCCCTTGCCGAGGGAACCTTCAAATTCACTCCCGGGGAAAGGCCAGGTAAAAAGACGGTAATGCTGGCTGGCTATGAGCTTCTGATGAGGGTCGCCCAGAAGGTTGATGAGGAGGCTTTTCTGGAATGTGGCGGACAGCTGGTGCTGCAGATCGAAGAGAGTAACGACAACCTCCTTGCCCAGTCCCGGGAGAGGATCAAGTGTTTATTGCAGGCCCGCCTTGGCCAAAGGTCTGAACAGCCTTTGGCGGCGATCGAGACCAGCGGGGACACGGTGGAAGGCCTTCTTGCGGCCTGTGAGCGGATAGAGAGGTATATTGCCTTGTTTATCAGCGAGGTTGAGGCCGAGGAAGCAGGAAGAGAAATGCGGGAGGTCATCGGGCTGATATGATCCGCACTCACGGTCATATAATCACCGCACTGGTAATGGTGTTTCTCTTTCTTCCGGTGTCCATCTGCCCTGCTGCCGAGCTTTGTCTGACCAAGGCCCAGGTTTACAGCATGGCCGTATTTACTGAAGGTGAGCGGGCCGGACTCCTGGAGGAGATCAAAAAAGTGAACCTGAACCTGTCCCTCACCGATCTCACCAGGGAGGGTTCCTCCATAAAGCTGCACCTCGGCTCAGGAGATTTCATGGAGATCCTGAGCAACGAACTGTACTCTCTGGCTGTCTACGTTCCGCCGGGCCTCGAGTCTGCCATCTCTCGCCGTTCAGGGCCCGCTTTCAAGGTTGGAAGGATCGTCAGGGAAGAGGAGGGTGTACGGTTCTATCTGGGGACTCCTCCGAAAGTCCAAAACAGGGGCTTGGGAGGCCTTCTTTCCACGGATAGGAATGTAAGAGAGCTGCCGCCGTCAACGGTCAATGCCGCTCCACCGCCTTGGGTTTCACAGCCGATAGAACCGTCCGCTACTCCAGACATGGGTCAGCAATATGGGAAGCAGGAAGCTCGGAATGTCGAATCGATTGACCTTGCTGAAAAACCTGCTGAAATGGTCCCTGCCCGCCGCCCACCATCAAAAAAAACCATACTGGCTAAAGAAATGATAATGATTGCCAGCCAGCAGCGGGTAATACCCCTTTCTGAGCGGATCTCGGATGTGGGTGTCCCACCACCGCCGGCTAAAAAGAAGGATCCCGCATCACAGGGTCGTGTGCTGGTGGTGACGAACCTGGTTGGAGATATCCCTGTGCTGGACGGGTTTGATAAAGAGGAAGCGTGGTCCACGGCACCGCGTATGAGGTTCACGGTTTCCGGTACCGGGGTCAGTATCGAAACGGCAGCTGTGACCGACGGGGATCGGATATACTTTCTCTTCACCTGGCCTGACAAGGAGCCTGCGACCCGCCATCAGCCCTGGGTGTGGGATCCCGCCCGGGACAGTTACAGTCGCTTGCCTGTCCTCGATGACGGGATCGCTATCGGCTGGGTGATGGATGGGAGAGAAAACTTCGGTGGAAAGCAGGGCAGGAAGGTCCACGATCTCTGGGTGTGGCGGGCAGGCAGGGAGGGGGTTGGCAGCCATGCCTCTGATGGGAGGCTGTTTACCTCACGCACGCCTCTCTATATGGCTTACGACACCCATCGGGAGGTTGGTGGAAAGTGGGTGCGCATGGAATTTGATAGGGGTCGCCTTCCCTTTGAAATCGTGCTACCTTCTGGTTTCTCGGGTCCGGAGGTGCTTTCTTATGCACCCGGCAGACCGGATGGCAGTGCTTCCGATGTGAGGGGTGTTGGAGGCTGGATGGGGGGCAAGTGGGTCGTTGAGATGTCCCGAGCACTTAAGACTGAACATGAGGATGATCTCCCCTTCGACAGGGGGGGCAATTACGCTTTCATTGTCAACCTGCTTCAAGGTAAAGATCTGAGTGAATCCCCGGCGTCTGAGGTCCTGACACTTCGTTGGTAACTTCCTGTTCCAAGAGGGGGAACAAAGGAGGGGTAGTATCGGTGTTTACTATCGTGAAAAAAATGAATCTGTCGCACGATGTCTACTGGATGGATATAGATGCGCCTTATATCGCCCGAAAGGCCCAGCCGGGTCAGTTCGTAATTCTCCGAACGGGACGCATGGGAGAGCGAATTCCACTCACTATCGCCGATAGTGACCGGGAGGCCGGCACCATATCCCTGGTTTTCCAGGAGGTGGGCAAGAGCACCATGCTCATGGGCGCCCTGAAGCAGGGAGATAATCTGGACGACGTAGTGGGCCCCCTGGGTCTTCCCAGCCATATCGAAAAGCTGGGCCTTGTCGTCATTGTGGGAGGCGGTATAGGGATAGCCCCGGTTCACCCCATTGCCCGGGGTTTCAAGGAAGCCGGGAGCAAGGTGATCTCCATACTGGGTGCTCGATCCAAAGATCTGCTCATCATGGAAGATGAAATGGTCAAGGCAAGTACCGAGGTAAAGGTTTGTACGGATGACGGCAGTTACGGTCAGCAGGGTTTTGTGACCAACGTCCTGGAAGGTCTCATCGAAGAGGGAAGTCCCATCGATATGGTCGTGGCCATCGGGCCTGTTCCCATGATGGCTGCGGTGAGCAAGCTGACCAAGCCCTATGGGATAAAGACGATGGTGAGCCTCAACCCGATCATGGTAGATGGCACCGGCATGTGTGGTGCCTGCAGGGTCACAGTGGGCGGTAAAATAAAGTTTGCCTGCGTGGACGGCCCCGACTTCGATGGCCATGAGGTGGATTTCGCCGAACTCAGGTTGCGTCAGAGGATGTACCTGAGCGAAGAGCGTGATGCCATTGAGACCTTAACCTACGTGAGCGAGTGAGACTAATGCCATGACCGATACCAATAATACGACCCCAAAAAAGGAAAAAGTGCCTCGACAGCCCATGCCAGAACAACCTGCCGGGGAGAGACAGAAAAATTTCGATGAGGTGCCCTACGGTTATACTCCTGAGACGGCCATGCTCGAAGCCAGCCGTTGCATCCAGTGTAAAAAACCCAGGTGTGTGGCCGGTTGCCCGGTGGGGATCGATATCCCCGGATTTATCAAGGCCATCGAGGTGGGAGATTTTCCCGAGTCGATCCGTATTCTGAAAGACAGTAACGCCCTGCCAGCCGTTTGCGGCCGGGTATGCCCCCAGGAGGATCAGTGTGAGATACTCTGTGTCCTGAGCGTCAAGCAGGATCCTGTGGCCATTGGACGCCTGGAACGCTTTGCGGCCGATTGGGAAAGGGAACACGGTGAGGTGAAGCTGCCTGAAGTAGCACCGCCCACCGGCAAGAAGGTGGCTGTGGTGGGAGCTGGCCCGGCTGGGCTTACCGTCGCGGGAGACCTCATCGTCAAGGGGCACGAGGTGACCGTATTCGAAGCCCTTCATAAGCCCGGGGGAGTCCTGGTTTACGGGATCCCTGAGTTCCGGCTGCCCAACGAGATCGTCGAGTTCGAGATCAAGAACCTGGAAAACCTGGGTGTAAAGGTCATCAACAATATTGTCGTGGGCAAGACCTTTACGATCCCTGAACTCATGGAGGAGGAAGGGTTCGATGCAGTTTTTCTGGGTGTCGGCGCCGGACTGCCAATGTTCATGGGGATTCCCGGCGAGAACCTCAACGGCGTTTATTCCGCCAATGAATACCTGACCAGGTCCAACCTCATGGGCGGTTACGATTTTCCCCGTTACGATACGCCCTTGAAAAGGGGCAAAAAAGTGGCGATCATCGGCGGCGGCAACGTTGCCATGGACTCGGCGCGGACCGCAAAAAGGCTCGGTGCCGAATCCATCGTTGTTTACAGACGATCGAAAAAAGAGATGCCTGCCAGGATCGAGGAGATCCATCATGCGGAAGAAGAGGGGATCGACTTCCACTTTCTCACCGCACCGGTACGCATCCTTGGCAACGAGGATGGGGCTGTCATCGGGATGGAGTGCCTTACAATGGAACTGGGTGAACCGGACGATTCAGGCCGCCGCAGACCGGTTCCCATAAAAGGTTCGGAGTACATTCTGGATGTAGATGTCGTCATTGTATCCGTTGGCACGGGGTCAAACCCCCTGCTGACCAAATCCACGCCGGGGCTTGAGCTCAACAAGTGGGACTACATCGTGGCTGATCAAAAGACAGGTGTTACCAGCATCCCCGGCGTATACGCCGGAGGCGATATCGTCCGGGGCGCGGCGACGGTGATCCTCGCCATGGGGGACGGCAGGATGGCCTCAGGTGCCATGCACCGGTATCTCATGGGTGAGCCGGAACCTGCGGACGCACCCGAGGAGTCATGATGACGCAAGGGAGTCCTTCAGGCCGCCTGGACTCCATCCGGGAACCCGTCAGGGAGGAGTGCAAGGCCCTCGAAGACTACTTTAAGACTTACTTGAAGACGGATGTTCCTCTTATCGATCAGATATTTGAACACCTTATTGACGGGGGGGGGAAACGGTTTCGTCCCCTCCTCGTCCTTCTTCTCTCCTCATGTTCGCCTCATCGCTCCAAAGAGGATGTATTCAAACTGGCTGTGGCTGTGGAGTTTATCCACACAGCGACCCTTCTGCACGATGATGTGGTGGATCAGTCGGATGTCCGCCGGGGCAACAGGGTCGCCTACAGGATATGGGGTGCCGAACCGAGCGTTTTGTCAGGGGATTATCTGTACTCCCGCGCCTTCAACCTTCTGGTTGAGATCGGCCACCTGGGCATTCTGGACGCTATTTCAGGTGCCACCACCCAGATGGCCAGTGGAGAGGTGCTCCAACTGCTCAGGTCTTACAGTACAGCCACAACACGGGAAGAGTACATGGAAGTTATCAACGGCAAAACGGCAAGCCTCATTGCGGCTTCCTGTACCGCAGCTGGTTACATCGCCGGCATGGAGGATCATGACCTTGCGGCTGCGGGAGAATACGGGCTCAACCTGGGTATGAGTTTCCAGATCGTAGACGATGTCCTGGATTATGCTTCCCAGCTCGGAGTCCTGGGGAAGGCTGTCGGCAAGGACTTTCTCGAAGGCAAAGTGACCCTTCCGGTCATCATTCTCATGGAAAATATCAACGGCGATACCAGGCGCCAGGTAGCTGATATCTTTCTCAAGGAATCTCCCCAGGTAGATGATTTTGCACTTGTCCTGGATCTCATGAAGAAGCACCTGGTGCTTGAAAAAACCCTGAAAGTGGCGGTCCAATACCGTGACCAGGCAGTGAAAGCACTGATGAAGATACCTGCAGATCCGTGCAGAGACAGTCTTCTTGGTCTGGCCAACTATGTGGTGGAGCGCTGTTCATGAGCGACTCCAGTAAACCTCATGCCCTGGTAAGCGTGGCCAGGAATGCTATCCTTTCCCATCTTTCAGGAAGCCCCCTCCCCCATGGGGAGATGTCTGAAGATCCAGGGGAGCCTGCTGGAACTTTCGTCAGCCTGAAAAAAGCGGGACAGCTCCGGGGCTGCATCGGCACAATACGGCCGGTACGGTCGACCCTTACCCAGGAAATTATGGACAACGCTGTTTCCGCTGCTACAAGGGATCCGAGGTTTAAGCCAGTTGTGCTGGAAGAGCTTGATGAGATCAGCATCTCGGTGGATGTCCTGGGAACGCCGGAACCTGTGTCGGGCCTGGAGGAACTGGATCCGTCACGGTTCGGGGTTATCGTCAAAAGCGGCCACCGCAAAGGGCTCCTCCTGCCGGACTTGCCGGGGGTCACAACATCCGAGGAGCAGGTCCGTATAGCAAGACAGAAGGCGGGTATCGGGGCTGAGGAACCTGTGGAACTGCTCAGGTTTGAAGTGAAACGGTACGTCTGAAGCAAATCTCCCGTGAATGCGTGTGTGGGTGGAGCGTGATTGAGAAAGACCCTTCGAACTCACTCACGTACGCTCTACGCATCTACGAGTGGTCCCCTTATCCAAATACGCTATAATTGAACCATACGAGTCAAATGGTCTAATTGGCTGGCCTTTGTTCTGTCCGCAGGACAACAGGCAGGGAGGAGGGCTTCATGACTGGAACCGGGGATTGGAAGCTTTTGATCGCGACTGCTGATGAGGCAGAGGTGAACCTGCTTAAAGGCAGGCTTGAGAGCGAGGGTATCAGCTGCCGTGTAGAGGTGCAGGACAAGTACCCGGACCAATCCCATGTGGGACGGTCCCGGGAGTTCAGGGCTTATGTCCCTGTTGGGGAGTTTGAAGCCAGCCTGCTGGTGCTCGAGGATGATGAGATGGATGATGAGATGGATGAGGAACTCTAGTGAGTTAGGTAAGGGAGCGTGGGAGTAAAACCAGAACGCAGAACGCAGAATAAAACCCCAACAGGCGGAGAAAATCCTGGAGATTTAAGATTGCAACGCCGTGTCCTCGCATCACCGTGTCATGTTCAACGCCCTGCGCTCTGGTTTTCCTCCCGGCTCCTGGCTCCCGGGTACTGACTCCAAATTCCCCCCGCCGCGTCTTGTGGCCTCCTATATCAGGTCGTCTCCTTGAACCCCGATATGGTGACGGTAACCTTGGTGATCCCGTCAGGTGGGCTGCCGAGGATGATAAGGAACGGTACAGACTTCCCGGGTAAAATGCTTGCGTTACTCAAGGATTGCCCCAGCTCGTTGTGAAGATCGGTCTGGATCTGGTCAAGGTTGAGGCTGACGAGCTTACTGTCATCAAAGAGGTTCCCGCAAAAGGCCGTGGCCTTGCTCACCACGTCACCAGCGGCATTTCTGAACTGGGCTTCGACCTGGATCATTCCTACATTACCTCCAGATTCGTTCAGGACTGTACCTCTGACCGCGTAAATGATCTTGCCATCAGTACGGTTAAGGGCCTTGACCTCAATGTTGGCGGGTGTGAGGGTGCCTTCCGTCTGCTGGCCCCTGGCCTGTATCATCTCCATTATCGTAGGGTAAGCATAGTATCCGCCGCCCCCCATAACGCCAAACAACAAAAGGAGAACAAGCCACTTTTTCCCTCCGCCAGAGGCCCGGGTTTCCGGCTGATAGGACGGAACGGTAGAAGTTCTCGCTGTAGATTTACTCTCGTAATCAGGCTGTGCAACTTCCTCCGGCTGTTCCATGGGTGGCGCTGGCGGTGGGGTGGTAAAATCTGCACCTTCTGCGAGTCCGAACCCTCCGTCTGCTGAATCCGGAGCCGCCTGCCCATCAATGGCAATATCGCCCCACTCCCCACCCGGCTCTGGTTCCTGCGGCAAGGCAGGTCGCTCTGAATCGGTTTTTTCAACCCCTTCTCCAGTTTCCTCTCCAAAGAGATCCGATCCAGATGAACTCCCCTCCCGCATTGTAGCTTCTATCTCAAATCCGTCACCTTCCGGTTCTGCCGACGCAGTCGGTGTCGGGCTGGTGAGTCCGGCCTGATCCGTCTCGTGGGCAGGTCTTTTACCCCCGATATCCAGTGATGCCCCTTCTTGAGAGATCGGCATGAAGTCGGTGCCTGGCTCATCGGGAGGACTTAGTTCAGTGGATTGGCGTCCCGTCCGGGGTGCAGGGGGGTCCTGTAAGCCATCAAGGGAAGGCAGAGCCGGAGGCTCGGGTGGGCTCTCGGTGACGGAACTCGGAGCGGACTCTTTCAGGGGTAGAGCTGCTGGCTGTTCGGGCGCTGGTGGTTCTGGTACGGGTGGTGATGGGGGCGCAGTCGACTGATCCGGTAAAGCGTTCTCCGGTGGTGCTATGGTGAAAACATTTTCGCATTTGGCACAGCGAACTTTAACACCCTTACCTTTGACCTTCTCATCAGCGATGCGATACTTTGTATGACAATGCTCACATTGGAGGATCAACGTGTTTTCTCCCCTGCGGGTTTGATGTTTTGTTTTTTGTTAGCAGTGTGTCGGAACTCCTCTACACGCTGCCGACGTTTGTCGGAAATCCTGGAGAGTGAGTTTGTAGTATTATATCAATCTTTGCAATACAGTATTGTAACATGTTCCGATAATCTGTATCCAGAAGTCTGTCTGAAAATTTACGACAGGCTCCTGGAACAGGATTATACCCACCATGGAAAGGGGTTACAAGTAAAGGTGTTAAAATTTGTGATCCGTGATCCGTGAATTGTGAACCGTGAACAGAATAGGGCAAGATCAGTCATTAAGGACCTTGAGTGAGTTAAAACCATTCACCCTTCACATTTCACAGGGAGTTATTATGAACAACAAACTCACTATTCACCTCATCCAGTGGCGGATCCGTCCCGGAGACGTTGAGGGTAACCTTAACAGGGCTGAGGAATTGATCGCATCGGCCTCCCCTGGAAGGGGGGACCTTGTTCTCCTCCCGGAGATGTTCTCCTCGGGCTTTTATTACACCGACCTGGTCAAGATGGCTGAAAAATATGAGGCTGTTGTGCGGTGGATGGGAGTTATTGCGGCCCGGTATAAAGCGGGAGTGGCAGGTTCTGTTGGGTATAATTCGCCTGAAGGGGTGACAAATACCATGGTTCTGGTGGATAAGTCCGGAAAGGTTGTGGCTTCCTACGACAAAGCCCACCTCTTTCATGCGGGGGATGAAGACCAGCACTTTACCCCCGGCCAGAAGATAGTCGTGGCTCAATGGGAAGGTCTTGATGTGGGGCTGGCTATCTGTTTCGATCTCAGGTTTCCTGAAATGACCAGGAAACTTTGTGATGACGGGGCACGGATCGTACTGGTTTCAGCTCAGTGGCCGCGGGCGAGGGTAGACCACTTCCGGGATTTAACGAGAGTCAGGGCAATGGAAAACCAGCTGTATGTTGTGTCATGTAACTCCTGCGGTGACGATGATAAGGGGCTTGTATTGGGAGGGTGCAGTACGGTGGTTGGTCCTGGAGGAGAGGTGAAAGGCGTTCTTGGTGATGATGAAGGGGTCCTTACCGTGACCATAGATCTGGATGAGGTTGAGAAAACAAGGAAGAGCTTTCCGGTATTGAAAGTGAGACGGAAGGATCTGTTCGGAGGGTAATTAAGGATATCAAAACCGTTCGACACGGGGACGCGGGGACACGGAGAAAAAACAAAGCATGGACATGCCGCAGTCGTTTCCGAAACCGCGCAACCATTGATTGAAACCTCCGGCTATCGGTTGTAAAAAGCCCAGAAAATCAGGAACAATTAAAAGTTTTTCTCATGAAAGAGCGAACAGGTGGTCCATGAAGTCTGTCTATGACTGGAAAATCCTCACTGCGTCTCTGCGTTGCCGTGTCTCCGCGTCTGGTAGTTAATTCCCCTCCGACAACATTCGTTCCAGGGCGTTCTGAGCCTCGGTGAAGGACGGGTTGACCTTCAGCGCCTCTCTGAAATACCTCAGCGCTTCCTCCTCCAGTCCCATGGCTGCCAGGGCCTCTCCCTTCAGGTAGATCGCGTCAGCGAACCCCTGATTCTCTGCGAGGACCGTTTCCACCTCTTCAAGAGCTCTGGCAGGTTCGCTCAGGCTCAGGTAAGTCTTGACCAGATCCAGCCGCACCTTGGCCATGGCGGGGTTTAGTGCCAGGGCCCTCTTGTACTCGAGGCACGCTTCCTGAAACTGTCCCATCTCCCTGTAAGCTTTTCCGAGGAGGGCGGCGAGGTCCGGCCACTGGGGATGCTTGGCCGTAAGGCGCTGGAGGATCTCGGACGCATCCTTGTACAGCCCTTCCCTGACCATGGCTGATGCCAGGGTCGTCTCGCCTTCCTGAACATCAGGATCATCCTGAAGGTCCATCTCCACCTTCCTGGTATTCAGGTAGGAGACACCGGCCACAATTCCGAGGAAGATAAGAAGTATGAACAAATAAAAAGGTGCTGAGACCAGGAGATCTTTTACCCGGGACAAAGAGCTGGTAGGTGCTATATTTTTAGCTGCTTTGGGCGGTTTGAAAATATCGGCAAGCTTGTTACCCGTTACGGCTGCGGGCGGTGGAGAGAGGAGATCGCTTTGGGAGTAGGAAACAAGTTCAGTGCGATGGGCGCTCTCTTCCTGGGCCAACAACCCGATGCCGGGTTTGAACCAGATATAGCCCTGGTAGATAGGACTTGAAGTGGGCCTGTAACCGACCTTGATGCAATCGTGGAAGTCTCCCGCTGCCACCCTTACCGGCCCGCGATCAAGAACCGTAAAGGAGAGGGGGGGGTCGGACCAGGGCGATTGCCAGGTCTGCCCGGGATCCAGGGGCCACCGCAGGAGCAGGGTGAGCTCTCCCCGTGGATCACCAGGGGTGTTCCCTGACAAGGGCTGAAGCCGGAAGAGACCCTCGCTGCCCAGGATATAATAGAAGGGTTTGTTGCCGTCGTAGGATGCTGCAATGAGAGGGATACCCTTTTTTTCCGACACCTGGCTGATGGCCAGGGTCTCGAGGTCCCCCTCCAGATTCCGGTAGGTCCAGGTGCTGCCGGGGCTCAGGGGAAAAAGCTCCGGCTTGGCGGCAGCCTCAACAACAGGTAAAAGAACCAGGAAAATGGCTAGGAAAAAGACGGGAAAGCTTCGTAGGCAGGTATCCATAACGATTCTCTGTCTATTCGTGTATCATAAATAGATAGCAGCTGTCAGCAGGGATAAAATCAGCACGCAGCACGCAGGAGAAAATCTTCGACTGGATGACCCGTCTTCGTCCTATGGACTTCACCGTGGCAGGCTGAGCGACTGAGCGAAAGGACAGGATCTAAAGAAAGAAGCGCGGTTGCTATAAAAGAGATGTTTTTACCAGTGAAATTTGGAATTAAACCCATGCGAATCGTGATCGACGGCTACAACCTCATAAGGCGCATCCCCGAGCTCAGGACCCTGGACAGCCAGGACCTTGAGGTCGGAAGGAACAGGCTTGCCCATGAGCTTTCCGCCTACCGGGCTGGCAAGGGTCACCAGATAATCGTGGTCTTCGACGGCGCTGATTCTATCCACCTGGGCGGGGGAAGCGAGAAGGTGGCGGGGATCACTATCCGCTATTCAGCCCGGGGTCAAAGTGCCGATCAGGTTATCCAGAAAATGTGCCGGGAAGGCGGTGCAGAGGTTGTCATCACCGGCGACAGAGAGATCATTGACGTTGCGAAGGCGGCAGGGGTGACGGCCGTGTCTCCAGATCTTTTCTGGAACAAGGTTCAGGAGGAAATGTACCGGAGGTTTAAAGGGGAGGAAGATCAGGAAGAGGGGAAGAGGAGAAGAGGAGAAAAGGGGAGGAAGTTAAACAAGGACCAGAGGAAGGATAGGGGGAGAGTGGATAAATTATAATGCACTGGACACGGTGACGCGGGGGGGACAAGGAGCCAGTATCCAGGAGCCGGGAGTCAGGAGTGAGTAAAAAGTTCCGTGGGTGCGTGGAGCGTGCTTGCTTGCGTACGAGAGCCAGAATGTAGAATGTAGAATGCAGAAGGTAGAACGTAGAATAAGATCAAAAGCTGGCTAACCGCCCTGATCGCATTTATAGCAACTGGCCCTTACCCAGTTTACCGGTTTTTTCTGTGCCCTCTGAGCCTCTGTGGTGAAAAAACATCTCCGTTAAAGCAACCGTGCTATCCACCGGTTTAAAGTTTTACCCGCAGTAGTGTCCGGTTAGTGTCCGGTTAATAGTTGAACAAATTCAATTGGTTATACAACGCCCCTGGTTCAGCCGTGCAATGCAAGTCTGTA